>NZ_JBICZB010000046.1:19796-64127 GCF_043201815.1 Kitasatospora sp. NPDC048296 | reverse complement strand
GCTACCTCACGCCACTCGAGATTCGGCGGCGGCACCGGCAAGGTCACACCCTCGCGGCGTAGACAGAGAGTGTCCAACCGCAGGGTGGAACTTCATCACCGAGGAACTCGCCCGCTTCGCCCGCAACCACGCATCGTGGAACGCCCCCGGTATCAGCACCGACGACTTACTGGTGAGCCTCGCCGACAAGATCTGGAAGGGCAAGCGCGTCACTGATCTCGAACAACTACTGATCGAGCGCCTCTGCGAAACCGGCCGCCAACAGCCGTGGGAAGCGTTCGCAGCACTCGACGATGTTCTCGACCACATCGCGCAGGACGCCGAACGCAGGCTGACCTTCCAAGCTGAGCACCCGGTCGCTCCGGGCATCGGATGAGCCTGTGAGGGTTCCGGAACTCGGCCCAGGCCTCCGACGGGCAGCAGGGGCCGCAAGGATCCGAGCTCTCCGCGAGCCGTCAGAAGTCGGAGGCCCGGTCGCGGCTTGTCAGGAGCGCGCGGAAGGAGTCTCGTTCTGGCGGCAGTCCAGCTCGGCGCAGCCATGTGATCTTGTTGCCGATGTTGCCCCAGCAGTCGTCCTTGGCCGCGATGGCGCTGAGGAGTTGGTACTGGGCGTCGGTGAGGGCCGCCTCGCTGGCGTTGCCGTCGGGGAAGGCGCGCAGCAGGAGCGGTCCCCAGTCGCGTTCGACGGTGAAGTCGTTGGCCATGGGCATCAAGGCCAAGGCGGCGTCGAGGACTTCTTCCAGGGTGGTGGTGCGGGCGAGCAGGGCGTGGAGGAGGGTGAAGCGGAACCATCCGTCGAGTTGGGGCAGGGGTTCAGCGTCGAACCAGTGGTCGGCGGTGCGCGGGTCCGACAGGGCCTCCAACAGGATGGCGGTGGGGCGCGGGTCCTCGGCGGGGAGCGGGGCGAGGGCGGCGCAGGCACGGATCGCCGGATCCTGGTCGGCGAGCAGATCGCTGGTGTCCTGCGCCCGGGCGACGAGGGTCAGAACGGCCGCAGCACGCTCCCGCCGGTCCCCGCTTGTGGTGAGGATGGTGCGCAGCCGCTCGGCGGCGTCGGGTATCCGGTCGCGGAGCTCGGGGGTCATGAGCAGGTGGCCGGCGGCACCGACGGCGGCCTCGCGAACCACGGAGTCGGGATCGGCCAGGTAGGGAGCCACCGCCTGGTGGATCGCGGGGCGGGCGGCCCGGCAGGCCGCGATGTCGGCCGGGTCGTCGTACTCGGGCTCCTGCTCGCGGTCGTCGTAGTAGCCGACCGACTCCGCGATCTCGCCCAGCCACTCCAGTAGCGCGGCACGAAGTGGGCGGACCCGGTCGTCCCACGGGTACTCGCTCTCGTGCGCGGCCGAGGTACGCGGATGGTCCAGAATGCCGGCCACGAACAGCGCGACCGGCGCGGTGCTGCTGTAGATCGAGCCCTGGTGGAGGACCGACATCTGCAGCTGGCCCAGGGCATGGGCCTGGACCTCGGGGTCGTCGTCCAGCAGGCCGACCAGCAGCATGGGTGTGTCCTCGGCCGACCCGTACGCGTGGCTCAGCTCCGCCCAGGGCGTGTCGAGCAGGACGGCCTTGGGGTGCGGGACCGATTCGATGCCGGCAGGCGGCTCACCAGGAGTGATCACGGGCAGCAGTGTGGCGGATCGGGCTGACAACGGGACGAAGGTTGGTGACGGAAGCCGAACGCTCGGCCATCCCGGCAGTCGAGGGCGCGACAGTCGAGCAGCCCGACTTCGGCACGTCTACAGGGAGATACCGCAGTACAGGCCGCACTGACCGGCGTCACGGGCGAGGCCGGCCAGCCGCTCCAGGAAGTCGGCTATCAGCTCCGCGTCCTGTCCCGCGCCATCCTCGGTGAGCGTCCACACGGACGCGGCCTGCTGCAGCCGGCCGCTGGTAGCCAGCGCGAGCGCGTCGCGCAGGCTGTCGGTGAGCGAGACGAGCCAGTGGCTCTCGTGCTGCGGATCGCTCAGCAGCTCGCAGAAGCGCGGGTCGGCTTCCACCTGCTCCTCGGGAACTCCCCTCAGGGCCGCCTCGACCACACCGAGGAGGGCGTAGGGGTCAACGCCCTTGAGGCCGACCGTGCCGAACCGGTCGTCGACCCGGCCGTCCTCGAAGATGCCCAAGGCCTGTGCGTCGTCAGCGGCCGCGTAGTAGTCGTAGAGGTTTCCCATGGCTTGATCGTCCCAGCCACCCCCGACAGCCGGTACGGGCGCCCAGGCTCAGTGGCCCGGCCCCTCACCCCCGTGTCAGCTGGCACGGACGCCTCCGTAGGCTCCCCGTGTAAGAGCCGGATGCCTGCCCTGGGCGCAGCACGTCTGGCGTTCCGTTCGCCGAAAGACGTAGCCGCGATGACCGGGTGCCCCTGCCAACTGACGTGCCCGATCCACCTCGTCCCGGTCCGGGTCTGGGCGGAGTCGTGACCACGGGCCGTGTAGGCCGAGGTGTCAGCGGCTTGTCGTAGAGTCGCCGGCTGTGACGACGACCCTGATGACGTACGCGGGCACCACCGAGCCCACCGCATTTGTCACCCGCACCGGCGGGGTGCCGCTGGCCCCGGCCGGGACTTCGTGGCCTCAGTGCTCCACGTGCGACGGGCCGATGCAGTTCCTGGCGCAGGTGCTCCTCGACGATCTCGGCCGCCACGCCGGCCAGGGCGCCGTCGAGGGGCGGGACGTGCTCGCCCTGTTCATGTGCCAGAACGACCCGGGCATGTGCGAGGAGTGGGACCCGCAGGCGGGCGGCAACCGCGCACTGCTGTTCCCTACGGCCGCACTCCAGCCGATCCCGGTGCCCGTGCTGGACGAGGACGACGACCAGGAGCCGGTTCTGCTCGGCGCGGTGAGCGCCGTCGCGTACGAGACTGCGTCCACCACGGCCGATTACGGCCAGGCCTACACGGAGTGGGCGAAGCAGCCGGGCCGAACTCCTCTTGACATCCTCGGCCAGCTCGGCGGACAGCCCGAGTGGCTGCAGAACGACGAGACCCCCGCCTGCCCGACCTGCGCACGGGAGATGAAGCTCGTCGTCCAGCTCGAGGAAGGACGGGACCACGCCACCGCGATGAACTTCGGCGGTCGCGGCGAGGCCTACGCCTTCGCCTGCGAGCCCTGCACACAGGCCGTGTTCCTGTGGCAGTGCTGACCGCAGCAATCTTCCGCCCCCAGCCGGAGAGCCAGACCGCGCTCGAGCAACTACGCGCGCACCTCGGGGAACCGGAGTCCTGGGGTTGGGCCACGCCCGCGATCTGGGATGCAAGTGAGCGGCACCTCGGTTTCCGGCTGCCGACCGACTTCAAGGCGTTCCTCGATCTGTACGGCCCTGGCTCGGTGGACGGTTATCTGACGATCGACCGGCCGATGGAAAGCACGCCGGCCGAGCTGGAGCGCTACTGGGGACCCCCACCTGAGCGTCCAGCCTGGTACGGCGAGATCGCCGAGGGCTGGTGGGAGGTCGACGAGTCCGACGTCCAATCGGGCGTTCTGCTGCTGTGGGGAAGCGATGAGCACGGCAGCCGGTATTTCTTCCGCTCGGTCGAGAACGATCCCGCCGAGTGGCGGATCATCATCAGCAGCGACGAGGGCGAGTGGTTCGAGACCGCCGGGACGTTCACCGAGTTCCTGGTTCGGTGCTTCCACCGCGTCGATCGCCCCGACTTCATGGACGCAAGCTGGCCGGGACCCAACGCTCGCTATGTGCCCCACCCATGACCCCGCGCTCAGCCGCCCGGACCGCTACCCCGCGCGCCGACCTGAGCAACCGCCGCCGTACTGCCCGCGTGAGCACGAACCACTCCCCCGTCGCCTGCGTCTGCTGCGGCGCACCCACCGTAGAAAGGTGCGGTCAGAGGTCGGGCGGCTGGTCACGGGCTGCCCGGTAGTTGCCACATCGCTTACGCCCGTGCCGGGCACGTGGATAGTGAGAGAACCGGGTGCACGGGGGTGGGACGCGATGGCAGCATGCAGCCCCTGTCGGGAGCTGAACCGCCCGACCTGAGTGTCGTCGCCGTGCATGCGGTGGACGGTCAGGGCGACGGTCGCCCGGAGCCAAATCGTCTCCGAGGCGGCGATTGCGTGCGGGTTGTCCGCTGGTGACCAGCCATCCGGCAGGTGATGCTCATGATGGATTCCTGGGCCGCCGCCGCCACCTGCCGCAGGCATTTTCTCGGCGGCGGCGGAAATGAGATTTCGTTCTGTGTGGGCTGTGCCGTAGAGTCGGTGTCACCGACGCGGGGTGGAGCAGTTCGGTAGCTCGCTGGGCTCATAACCCAGAGGTCGCAGGTTCAAATCCTGTCCCCGCTACTACGCAACAAGGCCGGGCCCGTCGCACTGTGTGCGTCGGGCCCGGCCTTCGTGTTGGTTCGGTCAGCAGTCGATGGTGGTGTCGACCTCGATTCGTCAGCGGCGAGCGGGCCGTGATCATCCTGGCGTTTTGCCCGTCATGGCCCCGTTAATGGAACGCTGGGCACTCACCTGCCGACGCAAACCCCTCGACCGGACGCTGATCTGGAACCAGCGCCATCTCCTGTACGTACTGCGGGAGTTCGAGGACCACTACATCACCCACCGCCCCCACATCACGCACTCCACCAGGACACGTCACTGACACCACGGCCCGTCCCGATCGCCGATCCCGGGCGGATCCCCCGGCTGGACGTCCGCGGACGCGACCGTCTCGGCGGCACCCTCCACGAGTACCGACATGCCGCATGACCTGCACGGACAGACTTATCGGCACCCACAGGGGCGGCGCGCGCCGGAAGACCCCCGGTAGGGGCCGCATCATGCGCCGTCCGCCGTGCCAAGCGGCGCCGCCGTGCCGAGAGGTCGGTGATCAGTCCGCCGTGGCGATCAGCGGCTGGAGCAGGACGTCGGGCTGGGCGCGCTGGAAGGCGTTCAGGTGCCACTTGTCGGCGAACAAGGCCAGCAGCACGTCGTCCGAGCGGCGGGTGAGCACCTCGCCGTTGGTCAGGCGGGCTTTGGCCAGGGCTGCGGCGCCGTCGGCGTCGGTGATCCGGGCCAAGCGGTAGGAGAGCTGGTCGAGGGCGATCGGGGAAGAGAACTCGTGCTCCATCCGGTGCAGGATCACGTCGAACTGCATCGGGCCGACCGCAGCCATGACCGGCGCCTGGTCGCCACGCCGGTCGGAGACCAGCACCTGGATCACGCCTTCCTCATCGAGTTGGGCGACGCCCTTGCGGAACTGCTTGGAACGGCTGATGTCCTTGGGCCGTGCCACCGCGAAGTACTCGGGGGCGAAAGCGGGCAGCGGGGGAAATTCGGTCTTCTTGCCGGTGTAGAGGGTGTCGCCGACCCGCAGCGCGCTCGCGTTGATCAGGCCGACCACGTCGCCGGGGTACGCGGTGTCGACCACGGTGCGCTCGGCTCCGAAGACGGTGTGCGCGTACTTGGTGGCGAAGGAGCGGCCGCTGGCCGCGCGGGTGACGTGCATGCCGCGCTCGAAGACGCCGGAGCAGACTCGGACGAAGGCGATCCGGTCGCGATGGGCCGGGTCCATGTTCGCCTGGATCTTGAACACCAGGCCGGAGAACTCCTCGCCGACCTCGCGGCTGCCGCCCTTGGCCAGCGGGCGGGGCCCGGGAGCCGGAGCGAGGTCGACCACGGCGTCCAGCAGGGGCTTCACACCGATGTTGGTCAGCGCGGCACCGAAGAAGACCGGGCTGATCTTGCCGGCCTCGAAGGCTTCCTGGTCGTAGCCGGGGCCGGAGGAGAGCACCAGCTCCAGTTCCTCCAGCGCGGTCGTCCAGGCTTCGCCCTCCTGCTCGGCGGCCTTCTCGGAGGTGAGCTGCTCCTCGAGGGCAGCGTGCGTGCCGGCTGGCACCTTGGTGTAGCGCAACATCTGCTCGGTGTTCCCCGCTTCGACCAGGCCGCGCAGGTTGCCCGCGCTGCCGACCGGCCAGACGACCGGGACGGGGGTGATCCCGAGGTGCGTCTCGATGTCCTCGAGCAGGGTGAGTGCATCCCGGCCGCGCCGGTCCCACTTGTTGATGAAGGTGATCACGGGGACGCCGCGATGGCGGCAGACCGCGAAAAGCTTGCGGGTCTGCTCCTCCAGGCCCTTGGCGGCGTCGACCAGCATGATCGCGCAGTCGACGGCGGCCAGCACCCGGTAGGTGTCCTCGGAGAAGTCGGCGTGGCCGGGGGTGTCGACCAGGTTCATCACGTGGCCGCGATGGCCGAACTGCAATGCGGCCGAGGTCACCGAGATACCGCGCTCGCGTTCCAACTCCATCCAGTCGCTGGTCACGCCGCGCCGGTCACCCTTGGCGTGCACCGCACCGGCAGAAGTGATCGCCCGCGCGTGCAGCGCCAGCGCCTCGGTGAGCGTGGACTTGCCCGCATCCGGATGGCTGATCACGGCGAAGGTCCGTCGGCGGCCGGCCTCATGAAGGACCTGCGGGACGGGGACGGTCTGTTCGGTGCTCACGTGTTTCCTCGGGTACGCATCGGCAGCAGGCCGGGTGACGCCTCTCCGTACCTGGTGAGCTGGGGATCAGGTCCACAGGCCCAGGAAGCGATAATAGGCTGCCGGGCGGCGTGACCCCGAAATTCCCGTTTGCCGGCTGCTGCCCCGGCTCCAGCTGGGAAAACAGCCGAACTGCCAGGAGTCGAAGCCGAGGCCGAGCCGGTCCGGGGTCCCCAGCCACAGGTTGCGCCGGCCCCGCTCGGAGTGGATCGTCAACTCGCCTTCCTCGACGCCCTGTTTGGCGACGGTGCCCTGGATGAAGTGCCGGGCGAGCTCCTCGCTCTCGCACCCGGCCATCTGTGGGGCTCGGAGAGTCGTCGCTGCAGGTCAATCCATGTACCGGTATGTGCAGGCTGGCATCGCCCGGATTGGTCGGCCTCGCCCACGACGGGTGAGCAATCCGGACGAAGTCGGCTCCGCAGGGCGCGATGATCCGGATGCTCCCGAGCCCGTGCTCAGCGGTCATATCGGGACGCTACGCCCTGCGACACCGAGCAGTGCCAGCGAGTCCACGACCCCTTGTCGCCACGACAAGGGATCGCCGCAGCTCAGACCGCCTTTGGGCGCCCTGGTGAGAGCGGAGCGAGTGCGGGGTCGCTCGACCTTCGACCCATAACACGAGAGCATGACCATGGCAATTCACGCGACCCACTTTGGGGGCGATCAGCATGCGTTCCGCAGCCCACGCCGGGCATGTCTTCCGCCGGTGCGGCTGCCGCGACCAGGGTGGCAAGCAACTCGGAGCCAGCTGCCCCAAGCTCGCCACCGACCCCGATCACGGCACCTGGACCTTCTCCCTCGACCTCCCCTCCCCCGACCGGCACCGCAACATCGTCCGCCGCGGCGGCTACCCCAGCGCCGAGGCCGCCCGGGCCGCGTCGCCGCCGGCATCCCGCTGGCCGTCGTCTCCAAGACCCTGCGCCACTCCAACCTCGCCATCACCGTCGATCTCTACGGACACCTCCTCAAGGACTCCGCCGACGAAGCCGTCAAGGCACTCGCCTCCGCACTCGACCGGGCGGACGCCGAGGTGGCCGGCCAGGCCGGTTCCTCTGTCGGTCACCGCTTCGGTAAGGCAGCGTGAGCGGTCCGGCGTCAGGCCTTCATACGTGGCTGCTGATCGGCCACTTCCGAGCCGCTGGTGTGAGTGCGGTCGGCTTCCTCTTCGTCGGTGTCCGGCTGGAGGAGGTCAAGCAAGTCCTGTGCTGTCCAGTCCGGAAGGTACCGCTGTTGGACCGGCACCAGGACGCCACATCGGAGGGTCTGAGCAACCTCCGCGAACGCGGGGCTGACCCGTGCACGCCTCCGTCCTGGCGGCATGGTCGGCGGGTACGGAATGTCCGGTCGGCCGCCGGGCAGACCGGCGCGCGGGCTGCCATGCACCAATCGCCAGCGCCGATTTGCACTTTCGGTTCGTCCGCTCTGACCCTGCGGCCTCGGGTGTCGGAGCCATGGAGCAGGATGGGAGCGACAACTCATCTCCGGGGAGGGAGGCACGCCATGGCCACCGACGGCCTCCGGCTGCCTGTGGAGTTCCTGTTCGCCGTCGCGGCCGACGCCGAGCCCGAGTCCGCTGCGGCAACGATGGCCGCTGAACAGGTACACGGCATGGCTGAGGCCGACGACCGGCAGTACGGGCAACTCCTCGAAGCACTTCTCAGGAAGCCGCACCGGGAGAAGGCCCCTGCCTGGCTGCTGGAGACCGCAGTGACGAACGGCCTTCGGCAGGCAACCGAGTCCGAGTACCTCCTCGGGACGACGACCGAGCTCATGGCGCTCGCCCTCGCCCACCCCGAATGCGACGAGAGCATGCGGGCCGACGCCCTGCTGCGCTGCCCGGACAGTCTGCTCGGTCCCCTCGGCACCGCCGGGCGGCCGGCGGCGTTGGCCGACGCCGTCGCCGCGGAGCTGCGCAGGCGGGTACCGCAGCGCTGCCGCATGACACCCGACCTGATCAAGGAGCCGACGCCCGCACAGCTGGTTCTGCGGACGGAGCGCCTCCACGACGACGTGTTCGACGCGGCCGTCGCCCTCCTGCCCGACGCACCGGACCGTACGCGTCTGGAGGACGAGGCCTTCGACAGCTGGTCCGACCGGATCAAGACCACATTCGGTGCGTGGGAGCGAATGTGGAGAGTCGTGCTGGAGCGGCACCCAGACCGCCACGCCCAGCTTGTGGAGACGGTAGTCGGCACAGCGGCGAACCGCGTCATCCGGGACCAGCTGCTCGGCAGTCTGCCGTGGATGGTCGAGCCGGGGCTGCTCCGTCGGATCGCGCTGGACGATCTCCCGGTTCGGCACGGCCATGCTCGTGACGCGGGTTTGCCGCTTTCTCCTGGACGGGGCGTCGAAGGAAGAGGCCCGACAGCACTTCGCCACCGAGCTCGCCGATCTCGACGACACCGGCCGGGGGGGATGTCGCGCTGTACCTGGAGGACGACGTACTCGAAGCCAAGTGGGGCACCGACACCGCAACCTTCTGGGTACGCCACGCAGCAGACGGGCCATGGCGCCTCCTGCTCAACCCCGCCGAGGCCAAGCCCTCGTACGGCGATCCCTACACCTGGCTGATGCCGACGGAGGAACTTGCCGGACTGGGGCGGTACTTCGCCGAGACCGCCGTCAAGGCGCTCCACACCTGGCAGCCGAAGGACGCCTACGGGATCAGCAAGGCGGCCGACCTGCGCTGGGTGCACGCCATGCTGCTCCATCTGCCCGAGGTGACACCCGCCGTCAAGAAGACGGTGCAGCTCCTGATCCGCGAAGCCCACCGCGGCCAAGCGCGTCCCCGGTCCTACGACTACCGCGCGCAGGAGGACCACCGGCAGTTCACCGGACTCCTTGACGCGATCAGCCGGATCGTCGCCGACCCCCTCCCGCAGGCACCCGCCACCCGGCGCGCAGCCCTCGGCGATCCCGCGCAGGTGACGCCCCGGAGCCTGTCCGCCGTCACCCCGGAGGTCCTCGACGAGTACCTGGACCGGCACACCGGCGACGACCAACTCGTGGAGAAGGCCCTGCTGTCCTTCGCCTGGCGCAGCAGCTACCGGTATGACCCGTCTTTCACCGATGTCCTCGCGCGCCACTCGGACCCGCAGCAGGCCGTCCACACCCTCACCCATGACCTGCGCAGCAGGCTCGGCGGCAACCCCGCCAACCGGGAAGCCTGGGCACAGCACATCCTTGCCCTGCCCGGCTGCCGCAGCGAGACCATCCTCGCGCTGCCCGCCTGGACGGCGCTCAAATCACGGGGAAGTCACTACGACCGCACGCACCCCACCGTGCTCGCTCTCGTGGCCGGCACACTCGGAGACGACCACCAGGCCTGGCACCGACTCACCGACAGCCCGATCAGCAACTCCGGCCCCAACGCCTGGCTCCGCCTGGGGGACATTCTCAAAGCCGCCGCAGACGGCACCGATTGGCCGAAGCCACCAACTTCCAGATAACGGCCTCGCACGCCACGCGCCTGGGAAGGCCGGCGCACCCGTAGCGCCCTGAGCGGGGAGGAGGAGCCACGCGCTTCCTCCGCCCCGCTCAAGCAATCACGTACGCCGCCCCGGGCCGTGGTCGATGTCGAGGACGTCGTAGAGGTGCTGGCCGACACCCCAACGGGCGAGACGCTCGCGGTCGACAAGGTGCAGGCGCTGCTGGATGGCGGAGGCTGCCGCAAGCTCCCTCGTCGTCCGGGCCCGAACCGTGACCCATCGTTTCCAGCCCGAGGGCGGGGGAACCCTGCCCGCAGGACAAGACGGGCCGGCCAACGGCCGTCCCGGGACAGGAGAGCAGCAACCGTGCGGGACCCCGACCTCCCGATCGCCACGTTCTGCGGCAACTGCGGCTGCCCATAGCTGTTCCTCGACCCCGACGCCCCCGCGGACAGGCGGGTGCGCATCACCGACGACTTCGGCCAGCAGATCCAGATGAGCCGCGAGCAGTTCGACGACCTGCTCGCCCAGGCGAAGTCCGGCGCCCTCGACGCCGCCGCCGCAGTCTGACCGACCACCGGCGGGGACGGCCCGACACCCTGGCCCGAGCTCCGACCGTCCCTGCCTCTGGCCCCCGGCCGGTGCCGCCCCTACGCTCCGACCGATGGACGGAGCGGGATTCCGGGCGGTGCGCGCGGCGGTGTTCGCCGCGCTGTCCGTGCTGCTTCCGATCGCCGCTCGGCTGGCGGTGACGGGCCGCCCGGTCCCGGTGGACCTCGTGGCCCGCGGCGTTCGCCGGAACGTTCCCGCTGTCGTGGCCGCTCTTCGCGTCCGAACGCCGCTTCGGGGCGACCGCCGGCCCGCTGGTGCCGCTCCAACCCGCGTCCAACCTGTTGTTCAACGTCCGCCAATCCGCGTGCCCTCCGGGTACGGCCAGCGCGGGCGCCGCCTCCGGCTGGCAACTGCTGGCATGCGGTGGCGGCTCGATCCCCAGGACGTGATCGCTCGCGTCTACGCAGCCCGCGTCTCGGTGACCACCGACGCCGACGGACGCCCGCGGTCACCCCACTGCATCGTCCACGTACCGGCCCGCCGCGCGCGATCAGCCTGGCGCGTGACCTGCCACCTGTCTGATTCACGACCTCACGGCGTACCACATGGCGCCACAGGAGAAGATGCCATCACCGGTGACGTCACCGGGCTTGGTGTCACCCACGTAGTAATACAGCGGGGATCCGTTGTAGGTGACCTGCACGGTACCGTCGGCGCGCTTCGTCGTACCGAGTTGGCTGCTGTTGACCCCCACGGTGGTGCGCAGCGGGGGCCATATGCTGGCGCAGCGTCCGTAGCAGGTCGACGTGTTCGGCGTGTCCCGCGCGAACAGGTAGAGCGTGTGGCCGTCGGCATCGACCAGAATCTGCCCCGGACTGCTAGGACGGACGGCCGCGGCGGTATCAGGTGCGTTCGCCATGCCGACGGAGGCTGGTGCGGTCGATACCGCGGAAGTCGCTGCACGGCCTGCGGGCCGCGCGCTGTGCCCGCCTGGTCCGGACCAGGCACCCGCCGTTCCGATGCTCAGCGTGGTTATGGCTACCACCAGCACTTTTGTCGCGCGGCGGCGTTTCCGAGTGCATGTCATGTCTGTATGTGTTCTGGGTGTCATCATGCCGACCCGTGCTTCTTCTGGGTCTCGTGCGCGACCCACCAGATGCAGGTCACACACCCGGTCAATTACTAATATACTCTCGCGAGTCGGAGCAAAAGGGTGCATTGAGGACAGAAGCCATCCGCTTGTCGATCACGTGGTTGGTCTGGCCGATCAGGGAGGCTTCGCCATCTTCGAACGTGGCGGTCGAAGGGGCTGGCGTGACGGTTCCACGGGGTGCTCGTGCTGGTCGCGGGCGGGAGTCTGCGGTCTTAATCGTCTGACGGGACGGGCCGGGGCGGTTTCGCCGGTTCCTCCGCGTCGCGGGCCCGGTGCCACCTACGATCCGGTTCACGGTGGAGTCCGAGATCGCGGAACGGATCGCGGCGCGACGCGCGGAGCTGGACAAGCTGGAAGACCAACTGGTCAAGCAGCTTGCGGAGGTGCGGGCCGAGCACGACGAACTCGCGGTGGCCGAACGGGTCTGGCGGCGGATGGCCGAGCAGCTCGCCGCGGAGACGGCGGCGGCAGCGCCGGTGGCAACGCAGGTGGCAACGCAGGTGGCAGGCCGCGCGGTGCTGCTGGTCCCGCGTTGGGGAGGGCATCAGTGTCACCGTCTACAACGGCACCACCACAACCGGACTCGCCGCCCAAGCCGAGGCCAAGCTCAAAGCCGAAGGCTTCACCATCACCCGTACCGGCACCGGCGCCTCCCAGCACCACACCACCACGCTCATCGAGTACGGCCCCGGCAAGCAGAACGCCGCCCAGACCCTCGCCAAACCCTTCCCCGGTCGCGGTCCCCGGCCAGCCTGCACGCCCCCACGCCCGGGTCAGCCGGCCCCGCACCCGCACCCGATCCCGCGTCGGGGCAGAGACCGGCACCGACCCGGAGTGCGGCCGCCTCCGTGGCGGCGAGCGCCCGGACGAACCGGCAGTAAGAGGCGCCGTAGCGCCACCAGCCGGGCCACTTGGACAGACGGTGACCCTGCATCATGAAATGCGGCGCGTTCAACAATCCCTTGCTGTACGCGAAGTCGTTGCCGGCCTCGGCCAGACGCTGGATGTAGGTCATCGCCTGCCGCCGCCTGGGCGCGATCGCCACGCTGTTCGCCGTCGTCGACGCCTCCTGCGCCTACGTAGGCGCGCACTACCCGCACGATGTCCTCGGCTTCCTCGTCGCCCTCGGGGTGAGTTTCCTGCTGACCGCCCTGGCCACACGGAGAACATGCGCACCGAACAACTGCGGCCCTGGCGGCCATCTGCTGGCCACCGGCCCGAAAGGCGAAACGCGAGTATGCCGCAGGAAGCCGAGCCGAACCAGACCGGCGTCGTACGGCCCACCCGCCGCGAGCAGCGCAGAAACCTGCCCCGGCTCCCGACCGACCCCTGCTGGACGGACGCGCCCGGAATCGCTGGCCCACTGGACGATTGTCACGTCTGGAGAAGCGGCCGGGCGGGCATACCACCGACATTCGGCGACGGGCCCGGCTGCAACTCCCCCACGAGTTCAACCGGGCCCCGGCCGGCCACCGGGCCTGGGCGCGACTCCCCCCACGGAGCAGCGGCCGGGCCCGCATCCTGCTCAACCAGCGACACGCAGCGTACATGTCATCTCTACCCAGCGCTACCTCGTGGCCGGGGGTCGCTTGCGCCAGCCTGGTACCGGCCACCATGACGTCCCGTGATGCGCACGGTTCCTCATCGCAAGGGGCCGGCCCCCGCGGCCTCGGCGCATCCGGACTCGGTACGGCTCGGATTCGAGCGACTGGTCATGGAAATGCACGACAACGGCTATCGGGGCGTGATCCGGCCGCTGCCCGAGCCGGGGCCAGGTGACCCACGCCCGAACGGCCCGCCTCCCTCACACTGAAGGCACGGGCCCAGGCCGAAGAAGGCCCCGTCTCCCCCAAGCCCCACCGCCCGGGCACAGACCCGGCGCCGAGGACCGTGCGGCGAAGGCCGCAGTCGGAGAGGACCGACCGTGGAACGCAACCGCTACGCGGATCTCCTGCGCGTGGCCGCCATCCACGCGGTCGTCCTGGGCCACTGGCTACTGACCGATGTCACCTTCCGCAGCGGGCATGTCTCCGGGCATAACGTGCTGCAGGACATCGGCTGGGGACGCTGGCTCACGCCGCTCTTCCAGGTGATGCCGGTGGTCTTCCTGGTCGGCGGCTACGCCAACGCCGTCTCCTGGACGGCGCACGGCGGCGGCGGCGAGGGCTGGACGAGCTGGGTGCGTCGCCGCGCCCTGCGTCTGCTGTGGCCCACCACGGCGTACCTTGTCGCGTCCTGCCTCGGCGTCGTCGCGGCCCGGGCCGCCGGCGTCGACGCGGCGGAGCTGGCCCAGGCCGGCTGGTACGTCGCGCTGCACTTGTGGTTCCTGCCCGTCTACCTGCTGCTGATCGCGCTGACCCCCGTGCTGCTCGCCGCACACCGCCGCTGGGGTCTCCGTGCACCCGCCGTGATGGCAGTCGGCGCGGCTGGGGTCCGAGAAGCTCGTGCTCCGCGCCCTGGGCGCTGCCGATCGCGGCGTGCGAGATGCCCTCGTACCGCTTACGGCCCTGCCGGCTGGTGAGGTACGGGACGGTGGCGTCCGCATCACCGGCGAATGCGGCCAGACCGGCCGCCCCGGTACGGGCAGGACGCAGTTCGCCGGAAGCTCGGGATCGGGCTGCGTGACGACCAGGTGGCGTCCCCGGCGAACTGCGCGGACCCGGTTCGCACCGCGAGCCGGGCCCGTCGGTGCTACGCGGCGCGGGTGGTGCGGCTGGGCGCCCGGCGGTGACCGGAGGCGGCCCGGGTGTCGCCGGTGGTGTGGGCGGGGCGGCCGCCCCGGGCGCGACTCGTGGACGGGCTGCGGCGCGGCCGCTCGACGACGGGGTCGGGGATCACGGTGGGGATGCCGGTGGGCACGCGGGCGCCGGTGATGCGGGCCAGGTCCTCGCCGCCGGCGCTGACCCTGGTGGTGACGGGGGTGATGGCCGCTGTTGTCATCAGGCGGGCCATCGCGCGGCGCTGGTTGGGCAGCACCAGCGTGACGACGGTGCCGGGCTCGCCGGCCCGGGCGGTGCGGCCGCCCCGGTGGAGGTAGTCCTTGTGGTCGATCGGCGGGTCCAGGTTGACGACGAGGTCGAGCCCGTCGACGTGGATGCCCCGGGCGGCGACGTTGGTCGCGATCAGGGCCGTGACCTGGCCGGTGTGGAACTGCTCCAGGGTCCGGGTGCGCTGGGGCTGGGACTTGCCGCCGTGCAGGGCCGCGGCCTTCACCCCGTTCGCGAGCAGGTCCTCAACCAGGCGGTCCGCGCTGTGCTTGGTGTCGATGAACATGATCACCCTGCCGTCACGGGATGCGATGTGGGCGATGGTGGCGTTCTTGTCGAAGTTCTGCACGTGTAGCACGTGGTGCTCCATGGTGCTGACCGCTCCCGCGGACGGGTCCACCGAGTGGGTGACCGGGTCCTTGAGGAAGCGCCGCACCAGGCGGTCGACGTTGCGGTCCAGGGTGGCGGAGAACAGCATCGTCTGGCAGCCTTCGGCGACCTGGTCGAGGAGTTCGGTGACCTGCGGCAGGAAGCCCATGTCGGCCATCTGGTCGGCCTCGTCGAGCACCGTGATGCCGACGCGGTCCAGCTGGCAGTCGCCGCGCTGGATCAGGTCCTTGAGTCGGCCGGGGGTGGCCACCACGACCTCCGCCCCGCGATTCAGCATCCATGCCTGGCGGCTGATCGACGTCCCGCCCACCGCGGTCGCCATCCGCAGGTGTACGGCGCGGGCGTAGGGGGTGAGGGCCTCGGTGACCTGCTGCGCGAGCTCGCGGGTGGGGACCAGCACCAGGGCCAGCGGGTAACGCGGCTCGGCCCTCTGCCCGCCGGTGCGCGCCAGCACGGCGAGGCCGAACGCGATGGTCTTGCCGGAGCCGGTGCGGCCTCGTCCGAGGACGTCGCGGCCGGCTAGCGAGTTCGGCAGCGTCGCGGCCTGGATCGGGAACGGCGTGGTGACGCCCTGGCGGGTCAGCACCGACAGCAGCGCCTTCGGCATGTCCAGCTCGTCGAAGGACCCGACCGCCGGCAGTGCCGGGGTGGTACTGACTGGCATCGCGAACTCGCCCTGCGCAGACGGGCCTTGGCCGGCGCCCCGATCGGAGGTCCGCCGGACTCCGGCGGGCCGGGCGCCGTAGAAGGAGCTGCCACCGGAGCGGGAGCCCGCGGCGGAGCGGGAGTTGGCGTTCTGGTGCGAGGAGTGACTGGAGCGGCTCATGCGGGGATACCTTCCTCGGGGCGGCACGTCACGAGGAAGGTTCCGTGGCGCGGGGCGCCGGCGGAGACCGCAAGGAAACGGGCCGAAAGTGACGGGTGGAGCGTGCACGGCAGAACCGTGCGGCACCTCACCTACGGTCGGCGCTCACCACGCAGGGCGGGAGCGAGGAACCTCGAACCGTGAGCTGTCACGGAAGGGCGCCGATCCGGACGCGACGCTGTGCGTCTCGCGTGGGGATGGCCGCCGGTGGCGGAGCCAGGGGGCCTGAACGGCCAGGGGATGCGCCGTGGCGCGATGCCGAGGGGCCCGCACCTGTACGCGGTGCGGGCCCCTCACTGCTTGGCGGGTGCCGTGGCAGGAAAACTACAGCGGACGAATGTTCTCGGCCTGCGGGCCCTTCTGGCCCTGCGTGACGTCGAACTCGACCTTCTGGCCCTCGAGCAGCTCACGGAAACCGTTGGCGTTGATGTTCGAGTAGTGGGCGAACACGTCCGGACCGCCACCCTCCTGCTCGATGAAGCCGAAGCCCTTTTCCGAGTTGAACCACTTCACGGTGCCATTAGCCATAAAAATCTCCTTCAGAGGCTGTCCGAAGCGCGCGCAGCGCGGGCTTCGAGTCGCCGCATAAGCACCCACCCGGGGAAGAGCCGGGAAACAAAAATGCGCCTGCGATACATCAGCAGGCGCACACAAAGTTCATGGGAACCACTACTGCAACTAAAACGACTCTAGCAGGCCCGAGCGCGCTGCGGGTGGATATTTCACCCCCAGTTTCGGAAAAGTGTCCCCCGAGGCCGCGGGCCCCGAGCCGTCACGGCCGTCAACGCGCCTTGGGAGCAAGCTGGTTGGTATGGCCGCGCGCCGTCCGTGCCGACGGCCCGGGAGGGCGATTCCTGCGGGCACGGCACGGCCAGCCCTCGCGGCGACAGCGCCGCGCAGGCAATGCGCCACGCCCACCGGCGCCGTCCAGGGGTGCGCTGGACGGCACATGCGGCATTCCGGTCCCACTCGAACTCGAGTGCGCCGAAAAGGCCCGCTCCCGCGGTTTCCGGCGCATACTGGAGGGGATGACGAATTTTGCAGCAGTCCGCCGCCCCCTGCCGAACAGCCCCTTCAAGGCCCCGGTGGAGCCGCCCCGCAAGCATTTCGCCCTCGGCGACCGGGTCACCCATGACAGGTACGGCCTCGGCCGCGTCATCGGCGTCGAAGGTGACGGCGACACCGCCGTGCTCGTCGACTTCGGATCACGGCAGGAACGCATCACCCCGCCGTACAGCGCGATGTTCACACTCTGACCCCGGGCGCCCCGGCTCCTCGGCCGCGAGCCGCTCGAGGGCGGCCTGGTCCAGGGTGCAGCAGAGGTCAGCCAGGCCGGCCTGCACGAGGCCGGCACGCCACTCGGGCGTGTGGCTGGGCCGGGGAGGAGACCGAGGCCCGGCCGACCGGACGGGAGTCGACCGGACCGCACTCGCGAAGGCAGGCCAGGTGCTTGCTAATCGTGGGCTGGGCCAGGGCATGACCCGCCCTCTTCAGCGGCGCCGCCGACCGGACCGACTGTCTCCGCGACGGACGCGCCGACGCAGCCGCTCTACACCCCCTTCGACGACCTCACCGGGCTCGCCGCCGAGACTCTCCACGTCGAGGACCGCATGGCCATCCTCCCGGAAGGACACCGGCTCGCCGCCCGCGACAGCATCAACCTGGACGATCCGAACGACGAGGTCTTCCCCCAGTGGCCAGGTGTTCCCGACGACGGGAACGGCCCCAAGACCGCCGCTGCCGCCGAGCTCATCTCGCTGGGCCGAATCGGCCGCGTCGTCGCCGTCGTGCCCCACTCGCTCATCGCGCCCGCACCGGCGGGCATCGTGTGCGTTCCCGTCGCCGACGCAGGCCCCAGCCCAAATCGTCTCGTCCCTGATGTGGTACGCGAAGCGGAGTAGGACCGGGAGCCTGCTGAGTGCCCGTGTTCCGCCCCTTGCGGCCTTTCGGTCTCAACAACCTCCAAGCTGCGCAGGGGCCCTGTCTTCATGCGGCGACAACACCGAGATCACCCGAATCGGGAAACCTGGAAACACTTGTGCCATTCCAAAGCCCCGTGACGGGTTTGCCGATCGCTTCTCAGGCCAGGCGGGTGGTGGTGATACCGCCGTCGACGTAGAGGGTGGTGCCGTGGATCATGCGGGCCTCGTCGGAGGCTAGGAAGGCGACGGCGTGGGCGATGTCCTCGGGAGCGACCGGGACGCCAGCCGGAGTCGTAGCAGTCATGCGTTCGATGATCTGACGGGCGCTCTCGTTCCCGGGAGTCAGGGTGACGCCGGGAGCGACAGCGTTGACCCGGACACCGCGCGAGCCGAACTCGGCGGCCCAGGTCCGGGTCATCTGCTCGTCGGCGGCCTTGGTGGCGGTGTAGAGAGCGGCGAACGGACTTCCCACCGTGGCCATCCATGATCCGATCGTCACGATCACCCCAGCGCCCCGGGCCACCATGTCGGGCGCCATCTGGGCGACGAGCACGTGTGGTGCGCGGATGTTGACCGCGAGCATCGCGTCAAGGTCGTCGTCGGAGAGATCCGGCGTGGATGTGGCGGGATAGACGCCGGCGTTGTTCACCAGGATGTCCACCCGCCCGCACGCGGCCGCCGTCGCCCGTGCGGCGAACTCGCGCACCGCGTCGGCGTCGCCCGCCAGATCGGCAGGTACGAAGTCGGCCCGGCCACCCGCGGCGCAAATCCCGGCGACCACCTCCTCGCCGCGCCGTGGGTCACGGCCGCTGGTGATCACATGGGCGCCGCGTGCCGCGAGCACGCGAGCGATGGCGGCACCGATACCGCTGGTCGATCCGGTCACGACCGCGCTGCGGCCCTGAAAGGGCAGGACGTGCTGGGAGGGCTGGGGTTCGTGCGATGAGGTCATGGCCCCATTCCACGGGCCCGTACCGGGGCGCGACCAGTGCGAGTGTTCCCTAGGCACGGCATGACCAGGCAGGGACGGTGCCGGCGGCCGTACCGTGAGGGAATGAGTCACGACCGCTCCGCTTTCGGTGCCTTCCTGCGGGCCCGCCGGGACCGGCTCACGCCCGCCCAGGCCGGCATCGACGCGTTTCCCGGTCCCCGACGTGTGCCCGGGCTGCGCCGGGAGGAGCTGGCCATGCTGGCGGGTCTGAGCACCGACCACTACAGCCGACTGGAACAGGGCCGGCAGGCGACGGTCTCGCAGTCCGTGCTCGCCGCGCTGACCCGGGCTCTGCGGCTGAACGAGGCGGAAGCCGCGCATCTTCGCGACCTCGCGGCTCCGGCGACCCGGGTCCGCCGATCGGCACCGGAAGTGCAACGCCCCGATCCAGGACTGCTGCGCCTGGCCGCAACCCTGGACCACGTCCCGGTCCTGCTGCTCGGCCGGCGTGCCGAGGTGCTCGCGCGCAACGCGCTGCTGCGAGCGGCCCTCGGGCGCCCTCTGCGGCCGGGCTCATCCTTCCTGAACTTCCTGTTCCGCGATCCCCTGGCCCGGGAACGCATCGTCAACTGGGCCGAGTTCGGAGCCTGGTCAGTCGCCGCGATGCGCATGGAGGTCGGCAGGCGACCAGGCGACCAGCGGCTCATCGCCGCCGTGCACGACCTACGGCGTACCGACCCGGACGTCGCCCGCTGGTGGGACGACCACACCGTGCGCGACTACGCTTCGGTGCCCAAACGCATCGCCCATCCCGAGGCCGGGCCCCTCGACTTCAACATCGAGATCGTCACCGCACCCCACGCCCCCGATCAGCACCTCATCGTGTACACCGTCGAGCCAGACTCGTCCACAGCCCAGGTACTGCCGATCCTGGCCAGCTGGGCCACCCCGGAGAGCGCCCCGACCTGGTTGCCGATCCTAGGCGAGTCGCCCAGCTGAACGTGAGCAGGCGAGACCGTCTCGGCGGCACCCGTCACGAGTACGGACATACGGCGTGACCTGCACGGACGAAGTATCGGCACCCACACAGCCGCCCTCCCCCGAAGGCTGAGCCCCGCACTCAGCACCCACCCCGCCGTGCGCACCGCGGACCTGCGGCGCGCACGGCGTCCCATCCTCAACGTCGTCTGGCCGTTCCCGACTCTCGCCCCTGGCACATGGTCATGATCGGTGCAGCGCCGCTCGAAGCACCCTCTCCAGGGTCTCGGCTGCTGCGGCGACGTGGGCGGAGCGCCAACACACCACGCCGTCGGGCCGGACCAGTACGGCTCCTTCCTCGCCGACGCCGCAGCGCTCTGCGAAGCTCACGCCGGGCGCCAGCGCCTGTGGTGTCAGCGTGAGCGAGTTCAGGAGGTCGTGCTCGGGGTCGAGCGCCTGGGCCGCCTGAACCCAGGACTGGCCCTGCTGGCCGGTCAGGAGCAGGTGGCGGCCGTCGCGCACCAGATCGAGGGTCGCGGCGGACGGGCTCATCTCTGCGGCGAGTGGGATGTGCGGCAGGCGGGTGCCCGGCTCGCCTCGCCAGTGCTCGGGTTCGTCGGCCCAGGGCAGCGGGATCTCGGCGGTGGGCCCGTCGGCGCCCGTGCTGGGCGCGGGATAGCGGTAGCCCACCGCCACGGCTGCCTCACTCAGCAACTGCCCACTCTCGACGGCGTGCCCGCGGGGGCCGGCCATCCGCGCCACGGCTTGACGTACCGTAAGTTCGGCGATGGGACGGCGTTCCGGCTCGTACTGGTCGAGCAACCGCGGCTCGGCGTGTGAGCGCAGGACGGACACCAGCTTGGCGGTCAGGTTCCAGGCATCCTGGATACCGGCGTTCGCGCCGAACCCGCCGACCGGCGGGCAGACATGAGCGGCGTCACCGAGGAGGAACACCGGCCCCACGCGGTAGGTGTCGGCCACCCAGCCGGCCATCTGCCACGGCCGGGCTCCGGTGAGCTGAACGTCGCGTTCGGGCAGCCCGAGTGCCGCGGAGACGATGGCCCGGGCCGGGTCGGGGGTGAAGGCGGCGTCCGGGTCCACGGTCGCGGGGTCGTATGTGACGCTGACGGCTCCGGCGTCATGGCCCGTGTTCCAGGAGATGAACGGGCGCCCCGGCTGGTCGGCGAAGGCCAGGGCCAGCGCGCGGCCGGCGAGCAACGGGCGCAGGTCCGCGGTGAATGCCAGCTCCATGCAGTGTGCCAGGGCGTCGTCTCCGCTTCGGGTGATCCCCAGGCGCTCCCGGATCGAACTGGCGTTGCCGTCCGCCGCGAGGAGGTAGTCGGCCTCGACGGTGTACGGAGCGCCGCTGTCGTCGAGGACGCGGGCCGTGACCCGGTCCCCGGTCTGCTCCCAGTCGACGAAGCGGTGCCCGAAGCGCAGGTCCGCTCCTTCGGTGGCGGCACGCCTGCGGAGCACGCGCTCGGCGTCACCCTGCTTGACCATGGCGCCTTGGCAGGGGGAGACGGCGCCGGAGTCCTCGGCGGCGGGCAGGCGCCAGCGCTTGATTTCCGCGCCGGCCAGTGACTGCACGGTGGCGGCGTACTCGCTGCGCGGGTGTTCCCGTTCAATCGCGTATATGTCGTCGGCGGCTGCCACGGCTCGGTACGCCTCCATGGTGCGCGGGTAGAACAGCTTGGCGCGCAGCCGGGGCGAGATGCCGGTGTGCTGTTCGAGAAGGATCGGTGTGACGCCGCGTGCGGCGAGGAAGAGCGCGGCCGATAGGCCCACGATGCTGCCGCCCACGATCAGGACGGCCGTGCGGTGCGGGGCTGTGCCGTGCGGTATCGGGGCCTGGGCCGATGCGTATCGGTTCATGGTCCGATCGTCGGCGAGTGCCTACCATGGGTCCATCCAGCTCGCCATCTGTGAGCAGATCCGATGCCAAGGTGGGGATCGTGATGCAATCCGACAGCACTGACCTGATCGACGTGCAGATCATGCACGCGCTCAACGTCGACGGACGGGTCGCGTTCTCCCGGGTCGCCCAGGTCATCGGCGTGTCGGATCAGACGGTCGCCCGCCGCTACAGCCGTCTGCGTTCGTCGAACGCCCTGCGCCTGTGGGGCCTGGTCGACCGGAGCCGGTTGGGCCAGGTCGAGTGGCTGGTGCGCATCCGCTGCACCCCGGACTCGGCCCCGGCGATCGCCCGGTCGCTGGCCCGGCGCAGCGACACCTCGTGGATCAGCCGTACTTCAGGCGGCACCGAGCTGGTCTGCGTGACCGCTGCCTCGACCCCCGAGGACAGCCTGCTCCTGCGGGAACTGCCCAGGACCGCCCGTGTCCTGGACGTGACCGCCCACTGCCTGCTGCACGTCTACTTCGGACGCACCACCGGGGTGGTCACCAAGTTGAGCGCCCTCACGCCCGAGCAGGAAGCCCGGCTGAGCGTTCCCGCCACGTCAACCACCGCCCCGGCGCAATCCGTCGATCTCGACGACCTAGACCGGCACCTGCTCGCCCTGCTGCGCGAGGACGGGCGCGCGGCCATCGCGCAACTGGCCGCCGAGACGGGCGCCTCACGCTCCACCGTGCATCGGCGGATCGCCGAACTGCGCGGCGCCGGAGTGCTGTACTTCCACCTGGACGCGAAGCGGTCCGTGCTGGGGCTCGGCGTGCGTACGCTGCTCTGGCTCTCGGTGAAACCCGCGCACCTCGAACGCGTCGGACTCGCTCTCGCCCGACACCCCGAGGTCGCCTTCGTCGCCGCCACGAGCGGGCCCCGCAACCTCCACGTCTCGCTGGTGACGCGCGACATCCCCGCGCTGCACACCTACCTGAACACGCGGATCGCCACCCTGCGCGGCGTGCAGAGCATCGACAGTGCTCCGGTCCTGCAGACCTTCAAAGGCGCCGCCGGCCTCCACGGCCCCGCTGCCGACACGTAAGCGGAACAGCCCGGGTGGCGCGGCCATGGCTTCTGGCACATCCGGATTCAGGCCGGTCGGCGTTCCGATGGTCGGAAGGAATGCCTAGGCCGGGCCCGATCCGCTGTTCTCCCGCGAGGGCACCAGGGCGCCGAGGACGATGCTGGTGTCACGCAGGTCTTCGGGCAGATGCGCCGCCGGCCCCACACCGTCGGCGACGGCCAGCTTCTGCAGTCGCGTCCAGCTGAGACCGAACTCCCCGCCGAGCTGGGCGCCCTTCACGAGGGCGATAAGGAAGAGCATGTGCGCGTCCAGCGGACTCTCGCCCTGGCAGACGGCCCGCAGGTGGCCGATCAGCTCATCGCGGACGGCCGAGTTCGGGTGGTAGCGAGGCCTCCTGAGTATCGTGCTGTGTCCGGGACTCAGGAGGCCATGCTCGACAAGGGCGTTGCGGTGCAACGCGAGCGCCGCGCGGGAGCGTCGTCGGAGCCACGAGTGAACGGGCATTGGCTTGTGGGCAGCAGCGCGGTCGCCTTCAAGTTCCGCCACCAACTCGTCACCCCAGGCCAGCCCGGTGGGCCCCGTGTGCAGCAGTTCGACCCTGCTGTTCAGGTGGTAGACGTCGAGGCCGAACATCTTGGACTTCTTCCGCAGCGGGGTCAGCAGCGTTCGACGCAGCGCGAGTTCACCGAGTTCGGCCACCGCACACCCCGTCGCCGTCTGCCGGATCTCGTGCACCTTGCCGGAGCGCCGATACGAGAGAAGGACGAACTCCTCAGGAAGCGACAGGTAGCGCAAGCTCGATACAGCGGTCATCAGGCCCTACCGTCTCGTGGCGGCGCGGAGACTGGACTGTTCAGGCGTTGACTCCGGGGTGAGCAGCCGTGTCCCCGACGATACCCGCAACAGCGCGTCGCCTGAGTGCCGTTGCCGTACCCACCGCAAGGGGCCCAGCTGGTGGACCGGTTGGCTGCTAGCCGTCCGCAGTGAGGCGGTCCAACCACTCGCCGAGCAGGAGCTGCTCCGCGCTGCTCAGCATGGTCTGTCCGGGCAGCAGGGCACGCAGAGTGCGGGCGGCGCCGGCGGGGCCGGTGCCTTGAACGGCAGGCTGCTGATGGGTGACGGCGGTGACCATCGACTCGCGCATGGCCGTGAGCAGGGCCGGGTCGCGCTGATCCTCCGGCAGTGACAGCCAGGTGAGCACGGCGCCGCGCGCCGTGGCGTGGATGAGAGCGGCCGCGAGCTTCTCGTCCACGCGCAGCCAGCCGCCGGCGGCGAGGCGGTGGATGCGCCCCATCAGGATCTGCATGCCGGCCCGGAAGGCGGGCGATGTCGTGCCGCGCCTGGGTTCGCCGTACATCAGCACGTACAGCGCGGGGTTGGCGAGTCCGAACTCGACGCTGAGGTCCCAGCCCGCGCGCAGGTCCTCGATCGGGTCCAGCTCGTCGCGGACCACTTGCTTGGCCGCGAGGAAGGTGGCGTAACCGTGCTCCGCCACCGCTTCGAGCAGCCCGTCCTTGTCGCCGAACAGGCGGTAGATCGTCGGGGCCTGCACCCCGGCCGCCGCCGCGACCGCGCGGGTGGTGACCGCGTCCCGTCCTTCGCGTGCGAGCAGGTCCGCTGCGGCGTCTACCACCCGTTGCCGGACGGGCTCGCGGGTGCCCGCAGCAGCCTCCGAATCGGCGGCCGGCGTGATGTCGGTCTTGGACCCTTCAACCATGAATCAACGATATCACCGACCCTGTACCACTGATGTTATCCGCGCTAACGTCAATGACGTATCAGCGGAACTAGCGCGAGGAGAACGACATGCCCGAGAAGCTGCGCATCGTAGGACTCGAGGAACACGTGGCCCTGCCCGTGCTGCTCGACGCCTGGGCCCGAGCCGGAGTGCCGCAGATCCCGCAACTCGGCTACGGTGACGAGCCGTTCGCGCAGCGACTGCGGGACGTCGGCGAGCGGCGACTGGCCGACATGGACGACCAGGGCCTGGACGTCGCGGTGCTGTCCCTGGCCTCACCGGGCGTACAGAACCTCACCGCGGCGGACGCCGTGCACGTCGCAGCCGAGGCCAACGACGCGCTCGCCGAGATCGTCGCCGCCAACCCGCAGCGGTTCCAGGCACTCGCGGCCATCCCGACACCATCACCCGAAACCGCCGCCGGGGAACTTGAGCGCGCGGTCACACAGCTCGGCTTCCGCGGCGCGATGCTCTACGGGCGCACCGGCGACACGTTGGCCGACGCACCGGAGTTCGACGAGCTCTACGCAACCGCCGAGCGCCTGCGGGTACCGCTGCACTTCCACCCACAGACCCCCGTACAGGCAGTCCAGGACGCGTACTACTCGGGCCTGCCCCACGGGGTCGGCCGCGCACTCGCGGGCCCTGGCCTGGGCTGGTACTACGACCTCGGCGTGCAGTACCTGCGGATGATCTTCTCCGGCGTCTTCGACCGCCACCCCGGGCTGCAGGTCATCGCCGGCCACTGGGGCGAAGTCGTCCTCTTCTACCTCGACCACGTCGGCGTCCTGCAGGACATGGCGAAGCTGGACCGGCCACTGGCCGACTACTTCCGCCAGAACTTCTGGGTGGCCGGCAGCGGCACCGTCAGCGAGCGCTACCTGCGCTGGACGGCCGAGGTGGTCGGCACCGACCGCATGCTGTACTCCACCGACTACCCGTACACCTTCGGGACCCGGCCCGGCGGCTTCCCCTTCCTCGACACCAGCGGCGGGGTCGCCCGGTCCTTCCTCGAACAGGCACCGTTCACCGAGGAGGAGAAGGCCGCCATAGGCTCCGGCAACTGGGAGCGGCTGACCGGGCACCTCGCAGCCAGTCACGGATATCGACAGTCGGTGTGATGTGCCGCATGGCTCGTGGGCGGAGGAACGACATACCGCCCACCCCGCCCGACTCCATCGCTGCGCCGCCACGGCGACTGCCGAGCTGCAGCGACCGCGACGCAGCCGCCGCGGGGCCATCGCGACCCGGCATTTTGCGACTGCCAGCGATCGGAGCCAGCGCAGACCCACTGGAGATCGCCACGTGATCAACATCGAGCAGTTCGACTCACGTCTCGACCCCGCCAGACGGAGGCAGCACACCCGCAAGCATCACGCACTGTAGCCATCTCGGCCGTCATGCCTGACGCAGAATCAGCCAAAAGAATCCTCGCCAGGCTGGCAGTACCTGCAATTCTCCCCGCCCCCGGGCCACGCCTTCCGCGCAGCAGCAAAAAACTACGCCGTCAACTGCCCGTGATTTCCAGTGGAATTCGATAAACTTCAGGAGGGGTGAGAGGAAGTCCCCGGCAGTCTTCCCACCGGCGATCCTCCCGCCTCGCCCAGGCTCGCGACCCCAACCCACCGACCCGGAGAGCTCCCGCGCAAGCACCAAGGGTGACCCGAGCGCACTAATCCAGCTCCCGCTACATGATCGGTAAACCCGCGAGCCGCGAAATGAAGCGGCAGCCGACTTTCGCTCACGTCAAGGGATCGGCCCAGGTCAGCAGCGTGCCGAGCCCCTGGTGGTCGCACTGTGGTCCCGGCGACCGACCCAGGGCGAAACTGGTGGGATCCAGGCAATATCCCACCCCGATGAAGTGATCGCCATGCGTTCCTCGGCCAAGCGCGGCCGCGTCTACCGCCGCTGCGGCTGCCGCGATGACCAGCGCCGACAGCTCGGCGCCCGCTGCCCCCTCCTCGCCATCGACCCCCACCACGGCACCTGGACCTTCGCCGTCGACAGCCACATCGCCCTCGACGGAAAGCGCCACACCGTCCGCCGCGGCGGCTTCCCCAAGAAGAAGGCCGCCAAGAAGGCTTTGCACCGCTTCCTCGAAGGCGAGCGCACCGGCTTCACCTGCGACCCCGACCAGACCGTGGCCGACTACCTCGACGAGTGGTTCCACACCAAGGAAGCCACCCTCAAGCCCACCACCGCCGCCCGCTACCGCACCTACGTCTACGAGGACCTGATCCCCGCCTTCCGCGCCGTCCTTCTCGACGACCTCGTCCGCCCCCACCTTCACACTTTCGTCGCCGACCAGCGCGCCCACGGCCGCGGAGCAGTCACCATCTACCGGATCCTCGCCGCCCTCTCCAGCGCACTCGGCGACGGAGTCCGCAACGGCCGCCTGCGCCGCAACATCGCCCGCCCCATGGTCGTCCCCAGGCCCCGCAGCGCCGAACGCCCCCAGTGGACCGCCGACCAGGCCGCCCACTTCCTGCGCTACGCCCACGGCGCCGACCCACTCATCGCCAACCTCACCGAACTGCTCATCGGCTCCGGCATCCGCCGCAGCGAAGCCCTCGCCCTCCACGAGGACGACGCCTACCTCGACAAGCGCTTCATGTACATCCGCTGGACACTCTCGGCCCTCGACAACAACCAGCTCGTCTTCACCGCGCCCAAGACCCGCTCCAGTCGCAACTGGGTCGCCCTCTCCGATCGCGCCGTCACCGCGATCGCCGACCAGATCGCCCCAGCCACCTTCCGCGGCACCAACCCCACGCCCGGCCACGGCTTGGTCTTCCACCGCCACGGACGCCCCCTCCACCCCGGCTACGTCCTCGACCGCTTCCACCGCCTATGCCGCGAAGCCGGCGTCCCCGTCATCCGCCTGCACGACCTGCGCCACCTCGCCTGCACCCTCGCCATGGACGAGCACGTCCCCGTCCACATCGTCTCCAAGACGCTGCGCCACTCCACCCTGTCCACCACCGTGGACATTTACCACTTCCTCAGCGCCCGAGCCGCCCGCGAAGCCGTCGACGCCATCGACCGCGCCCTCAACCAGGCCGACCGCGACGCCATCCACGGCCGCCACCCGACCCGGCCCATCATCCGACCCACCCACAAGACCCAGCCCAACCCGCCGGCCAGCCAGCCCGGCACAGCGACGGGACCACCATGCGACCACCAGCCGACGAAACGTCAAAAAGGCCGCTCCCGCCATCTAGCGGAAACGGCCTACGACCTGCGAAAACGCCGGTCGGGACGACAGGATTTGAACCTGCGACCCCTTGACCCAATGCCGCTTAGCTTAAGTTGATCAAGCGGCTGTTGGGATGTTGGCGAGGCGGACGGTCGGCGGGGTGCTGTGGCGGGCTCCTGTGTCACCGGGGCGCTTGACGTGGTAGCTGTTGTGTCGGGCGCGTTTGACGACTCTTGGATAACTGCGTTCGCGGCGTTGGGGGTCCGATGGGCGCGGTGACGCGGGTGTAGGTCAGGCCGCCGGGGGCGGCGAGGGATCGAACGTTGCTCATGGCGCCGCTGACCGTGTCGAGGGTCAGCTCGTCAGTGGGCAGGTTGAGCGTGGTCTTGCCGGGGTTGCGGCGGATCAGTTGGTTGCCGTCCGCGTCGTAGAGGTAGCTGGTGGCGCCGGCCTGGCCGGTCGTGGTGAGGGAGTCGAGCTTGTCCTCGCCGTTCCAGGTCAGCGTAGTGGCGCCGCTGGTATCGGTGATGGCGGTGGTCCGGCCCTTGGCGTCGTACTGGTAGCTGACGGCCTTGGTACCCGCCGGGCCGGTGGTGGTCGAGGCGAGCAGGGCGTGCGGACCGCCGGTGCCACCGCCGATGTTGGGGGCGTTGGTGGGGGAGTTGGCGGTCTTGGCGGCTCCGAAGGTCTGGTTGGTGGTCGTGTCGTTGAGGCCGTTGCCGGTGATGTCGTGCTGGACGAGGCCGGTGCGGTTGCCGGTGGCGTCGTAGCTGTAGGTGTTCCAGTACGGGGCCGGACCGCCGACGGTGCGTCCGCCGGGGTTGACCGTCGCGGGGCCGGTGGCGTTGTTGCAGGTGCCGATGCCGGGGACGGTGGTGGAGCTGCCGGTGCCGTGCTTGGTGCCGGAGGAGTCGGTCCAGTCGGCGATGGTGCTGGTGCCGCCGGTGTCCGTCCAGGCGCCGGTCAGCCGGCTCAGGTAGTCGTAGGTGAAGCACTGGGTGTCGGTCGCCGAGGCGTCCTGGATGTCCGTGACGGAGGTGAGCTGGCCGGCCTGGGTATAGGTGTAGCTGGTCTGGTCGGCGGAGACGGTGCCGCTCTGCCGGTCGACGAAGTTGTTGATGATACGTCCGGTCGCCCAGTCGTACTGCTGGGTGGCGACGACCTGGGTTCCGTAGAGGCCGACCGTCGTGCGCACCGGGCGGGCGAGCGCGTCGTACGCGACCTGGGCGACGACGGCCTTCTTGAGGCTGGCCGCCGAGGTCAGCAGGCCCGTGATGGTGCGGCCGTAGCTGACCGATTCGGCGGGCAGGCCGCCGGCGGCGGGGAGGTCCGTCCCCTTGAGGGCGCCGAGCACCCCGCTGTAGGTGCACCCCGTGGTGTAGGTGCCGGCGAGCGCGCCCTCGGTCGACGGGATGGTGATGGAGTTGCCCTGCGGGCGGTAGACGGTGTCGTACCCGGTGATCGCCTCGGTGTAGGCCGCGCCGTTCGCCCCGCCCACGTAGCGGGTGTTGGAGGTCAGCAGGCCCTTGGCGAGCGTGTCGTACGTCCAGGACGCCAGCTGGTTGGCGGGCGCGACGCTGCCGATGTACATGCCGGTCCTGCGGTTGAGTAGGTCGTAGCTGTAGGCGAGGGTGCTGTTCCCGGCACCGACGGTGTGGTCGATGCGCGACTGGGCGTCATAGAAGATCTGCGTTGTGCCGGTATCCGGGTCGGACATCGAGGTCTGGCGGCCACGCAGGTCGTAAGCGTGCGCCTCACCCGCCAAGCCGCCCGCGAAGCCGTCGACGCCATCGCCCGCCTCCTCGACTCCGCCGAAGCCGCCCTCCACGCCACCCAACGCGCAGAGAGGCCAAGGAACCTGATCGACCAGTTCCGCGACCACCTCACCAACCGCCGACGCAGGAACCGCCGCGAACACGCAGCTCACGCCCCCATCCCGCTGTGACCGGCGCGACCACCATGCGACCACCAGCTGACAAAACGCCAGAAGGCCGCTCCCACCTTGCGGTGGAAACGGCCTACGACCTGCGGCAATGCAAGTCGGGACGACAGGATTTGAACCTGCGACCCCTTGACCCCCAGTCGACAGCCGGAGCCTCGCCGCTCTGGCTTCTTCGTTGCTCAACTGGACTGGGGTGCAAATGAGTTGGGATCCCTTGGCCGGATCGGCGCCAGGGCCAGCCGACGTTTCGCCAGTGTCCACTTCGCACACAAGCGTCCGTTCTGATCCATGGGCGCCCATGGGCGCTCATGGGGTGTGGTCCCAAAGTGGTCCCAGGGGTGGCCACCCCTCCGCAGCTACTGCCGGTGACTGGTATCTGTTGACCCTTTGCGTCGAAAGCGTCCCGGGCTGAGGGGATACCGGAACGCCGCGGCGCGCCCGGCGGATGTCACTCCGCGACGAAGGTGTTGCCGCTCCATTCGAAGATGTCCAGCGGGACACCCTCATGAAAGGCCGTCCGGTCGGTGCGTCGGAAGTGCTCATGCCGGTTGCCGGCGAGGATCTTGACCACGCTCTCGCCGTGTCCGACCTCGCGTACGCGCTCGAACTCCGAGCCCGCCGCGCCGCCTTCGAGCAGGATGTTCACCTTCGGCTCTGTCATCGTGATTCCTCCCAGAATGGATTCGCCAGCGATACCTGACCTGGGCCCCGAACCTACGCAGCGATCTGCGACCAGTTAACCCCTAACCGCCCCTTTCCCGGGTCGGTTAGGGGTCCGGATTCAGCCAGTCTCGTCCGGCAGGAGGTGGGCCGGCAGGTCGGCCCGCCGGTCGACCCGGAGCTTGCGATAGGCGCGGGTCAGGTGCTGTTCGACGGTGCTGACGGTGATGAAGAGTTTGTGCGCGATCTGACGGTTGGTGTGGCCGCGGGCGGCTAGTGCGACCACCCGCAGCTCAGCCCGGCTCAGCTCGCTGACCAGCAGCGGCTGCGGGCCGCGCGGCATGGGGCCGACCAAGCTGGGCCGGCGCCCGGCCGCCCGGGGGGTGCGGCCGCCGGCCCGCTGCTCGGCCAGTTGGCCCAGCAGCGGGCCGGCGGCCGCGGGAGGGGCACTCCGGATCACCAGCGGCGCGCCGCGCACGCCCACCTCCCGACCGCCGGCCCCCGGGCCGGCACCGGCACCGGCACCGAGACCGCACAGTTCGGCCAGCCGGTGCACACAGTCCTCCTCCGCCCGGGCCGACGCGTCGGCGCCCAGGCGGGCGTAGGTGCGGCTGAGTTCGGTGGCGGCGACCATCTGCTCGTAACGGTCCCCGCCGGCCTGGAGGTGGTCGAGTGCCTTGGCCAGCAGCCGGGCCCGCTCACCGAGGTCGGCGGTGGTCGCGGCGAGCAGCGCCAGCACCCGCCCGTGGGTGCGCTGGTCGTTGCGGCTGGTGGCGGCCAGCTGCGCGTCCAGCAGCTGGCGGGCCTCCTCCTTCCGGCCCAGCCGCAGGTAGGCCGCGGCAGCCTCGATCCGCCAGGCCACCAGGTTGGGCGCGTCGAGGCCGAACTTCTCCATCAGCTCGCCGCAGCACAGGAAGTCGCTGAGCGCCGCCTGGACCCGGTTGTTGGCCAGGTGGTGGCGGCCGCGGGCGAGCAGGTAGAGCAGGCCGCAGGGGGTGCGGAAGACAACATCGGGCACCGGGACGGCCAGGAAGGCGGCGGCCTCGGCGGGCCGGGTGACCGTGGTGGCCAGCAACCCCACGGCAACCGGCAGTCCGACGGCCGCGCCCCAACTCTCCACCGGCACCAGCGCGAGCGCCTCCCGGGCCCGCTGTTCGGCGGCCGGCAGCTCGCCGCGGCGCAGGTGGGTGAGCGCTTGGAGGGAGGTGAGCAGCGCGGTCCACATCGGGGCGTTGTGGCTAGCGGACTCCGCCACCAGCTGCCCGCACCAGAACGCGGCCCGCTCGCACTGGTCGGCGAGGATCAGGACGACCAGGGCGACGATGATCGCGCTCAACGTGTCGTCGTCCAGCCGAGAGCCTTCCAGCACGGCCTCGGCGGTCTCCACGGTGTCGTGCCCGATGTACCCGCTCAGCACACTGGCCAGCGAGCCGGCCGCGCGGACCTGGATGCCCGAGCCGACCTCGGAGGCGACCGGGTCGGGCCGCATCCCGGCCGGCAGCAGCCGGTCGGACAGCTCGGGGTACGCCTCGGAGATCATCAGGCAGACCGTCAGCTTGTTCCGATCGGGCGTGAGGCCGAGCTCGGCGAGGTGGCGGGCGATGGTCTCGAGGACCTCGGCGGACTCCTCCAGCCGGCCGTGCCACATGAGCTGGCTCACCAGCGCGGACAAGCCGCGGCAGTCGAGCCGGGACTCCCGGGCCGCCACGCAGAGTTCGGGCAGGTGGCGGGCGGCCGCGGCCGGATCGACCCGCCATTCGATGCGCATCAGGGCGACCCGCACCTTGGCGCGCTCCTGCGGTTCGCGGCACAGCTCCAGGGCGACCCGAAGGCACTTGACGGCGAGGGTCACGTCGTCCACCCGCAGCACTTCCTCGGCCGCCCTGCGCAGGACGTCCGCGGCCCAGGGGGCGGCGGGCCGCTCAGCGGCCACCAGGTGACGGGCGATCCGCTCGACGGGGGCGCCGGCGTTGTGCAGCGCCTCGGCCGCCCGGGCGTGCAGGGCGGCCGGGCGGTCCGACGGCATCGCGCGCAGGACGGCGCTGCGGACGCCCTCGTACCGGAACCAGCCGTCCCGCAGCAGCCCGACCGCGGTCAGGGCGTCGAGGGCGTTCGCCGTGGCCTCGGGGCCCAGCGCCAGGACTTCCGCCAGTACCACCGGGCCGACGTCCGCGCCGAGTACGGCGAGGGCCCGGGCGACCTCGCACATCGCGTGCTCGGCGCGGAACAGGAAGGTGCCGAGGGCCCGGTCGAAGGAGTCGCCGAGCACTACGCCGTCCGGCACGGGGGCCGCCTGGTGGTCATCGGCGATCGCCTGAACCAGCAGCGGGCTGCCGCCGCTGATCCGGTGGCACTCGGCAGCCAGAGCGGCGCCGGTGGCGGGGCCCAGCCGACCGGCCATCAGGGTCTCCACCCCGCGCGGGCTGAGCGGGCCGAGCCGGATGCTGGTGCAGCCGGGCAGTTGCAGGAACTCGGTCTGCAGGAGCGCATGGCTCAGGGGCGGCCGACTGGACTGGGTGAGCACCAGCAGGATCGGTACGGTGCGCAGCCTGCGGGCCAGGTAGAGCAGGACCAGCAGGGAGGTGAGGTCGGTGTGGTGGGCGTCGTCGACGCCGATGACCAGCGGCCCGTTCGTGGCGAGGTCGAAGAACACCTTGCAGAGCCGGTACAGGGTGGCCGGGGCGATGCCGATCCCTTCCTCACCGTTCCGCTCCCCGCCGAGCGCCCCGCGGTCGGCGAGCCGCCCGGGTCCGGGGCCGGGACGGTCGTGGAGGTCGGCCAGCATGCCGTCCACGGTCGGCTGCAGGCCGCCCGAGCAGTCGGCCGTGCCGCCCGTGCTGTACAGCAGTTGGCTGACCAGGCCGAGCGGCAGCGCCTGTTCGACCCGGGAGCCGGTGGCACCGAGGAAGGTGGCACCGGCGGCCACGGTTCGTTCGCCCAGGTCCCTGAGCAGCGCGGTCTTACCGCACGCCACCGGTCCGGTGACGATGGCCAGTCCGCCGGTACCCCGTAACGTGCCATCGAGCAGTCGGCCGAGTTCGTCGAGTTCTCTGTCTCTTTCCACCAACCACATCAGCTACCATCCCCCGAATAGCATATGTGACTACATTGTGAACGTTCGTTGGCTCGGAATTTGCCTGAAAAATGCACTGTGCGAGCATCACCGCACTCCTGCCGCAATCGATCGAACCACCACCGGGGCGGCTCCGGTTCATCACCCGTCGGGCCGGGCATATCCTCAGCGGTACGCCCGGACGCCACTAGAACCGGAATCCGTCCTCCCGGCATTCCCCCTGGAACGGAGTCAACACAGCAAGTGCGGCGATTCTGACACGCCTCGGCACGGGAATCCACCAACTCCGGGGGCGAGTTCATCTGACCTGAGGCGGCGACCAGACAAATCCGCACCATCCGCCTCCTTCCGTACCGTCGGCGGGCGCATGAACAGTCGGTGAACACCCCCGTCCCGGTGATCGCGACGGCATCACCACGGGCCTGGCAGAATGACCGCAGGAGGGGTGGTTACGTGCGCATCGGCATCCTGGGCCCGCTCGAACTGTGGGACGAAGCAGCCCGGCCCGTCGAGATCAGCGGTCAGCGACTGCGGGCACTGCTGATCCGGCTCGCCGTGGACGGCGGCCGTGCCGTCTCCGCCGACCGCCTGATCGACGACCTGTGGGAGGAGTTCCGGCCGGCCGTCCCGGGCAACGCGCTGCACACGCTGGTGTCGCGGCTGCGCGGCGTCGGCGGCCGCGACCTCGTCGCCGCCACCCCGGGCGGCGGCTACCAACTCGATGTGGACCCGGGCGAGATCGACGCGGTGGCCTTCGAGCGGCTGGTGACCGCCGTGCCCCGGTCGGCCGCCCCGGAGGAGCGCGCCGCGACCCTGCGCCGCGCGCTCGACCTGTGGCGCGGGCCCGCGCTGGCCGAGGTCACCGACGCGGCCTTCGCCAGGGCCACGATCACCCGGTTGGAGGAACTGCGGCTGGCCGCCGTGGAGGACCGCGTGGACGCCGAACTCACCCTCGGCGACACGCCCCACCTCGTCGCCGAACTCGAAGGGCTCTGCCGGTCGCACCCGTTGCGCGAGCGGCTGCGCGGTCTGCTGATGCGCGCGCTGCACGCCACCGGACGGCAGGCCGCCGCCCTGGAGGTGTACGAGGACACCCGCCGGGAGCTCGCCGAGCGGCTCGGCGCCGACCCCTCGCCGGAGCTCGCCGCACTGCACCTCGCGATCCTGCGCGGCGACCTGCGCGCGCCCGCCCCGGCCCGCGGCGGCGAGCCGGGCCGCCCGGGCGACGGCCGGCGCACCAACCTGCCGTCCCCGCTGACCAGTTTCGTCGGCCGCGAGGAGGAGTCCGAGCGGATCTGCAAGCTGCTGCGCGAGGTCCGGCTGGTGACCCTCACCGGACCGGGCGGCGCGGGCAAGACCCGGCTGGCCGGCGAGGTGTCCGCCACCCTGGTCGGCGAGTACCCGGACGGGGTGTGGCTGGTGCCACTGGCGCAGGTCGGCGCGGCCCAGGACCTGCCGCAGGCCGTGCTCGCCGCAATCGGCCAGGCCGAGCCCTCCCGGGTAGGCGACGCCACCGCGGTGCTGCCGCCGATGAAGCGGCTGGTGGACGCACTGGCCAACCAGCGGATGTTGCTGGTGCTCGACAACTGCGAGCACCTGGTCGAGGGGGTGGCCCGGCTCACCGACCGGGTCCTGGCCGGCGCCCCCGGCGTCCGAATGCTCGCGACCAGCCGGGAACCGCTGGCCATCACCGGCGAGACCCTCTGCCCGCTGCCCTCGTTGCCACTGCCGCCGCCCGGGGCGGGCCCGACCGAGGCCGGCGGGTACGCCGCGGTGCGGCTATTCGAGGACCGGGCCGCCGCGGTGCGGCCCGGCTTCCGGGTCGACGAGGCCACCGGACCACTGGTGATCGCCGTCTGCCGTGCGCTGGACGGGCTGCCGTTCGCGATCGAGCTCGCCGCCGCCCGACTGCGCTCCCTGACCCTCCGCCAGATCGCCGAACGCCTCGGCGACCGCTTCCGGCTGCTCGGCGCCGGCAGCCGGGCCGCCGCACCCCGGCACCAGACGCTGCGCGCGGTGGTGGACTGGAGCTGGGATCTGCTGGACGACACCGAACGGGCGGTGCTGCGCCGGCTGTCGGTCTTCCGCGGCGGCGCCACCCCGCGGAGCGCGGAGGGGGTCTGCGCGCCGGACGACGGCCACGACCTCGACGGCCGGGAGGTCATCGACGTGATCGCCGCGCTGATCGACAAGTCGCTGGTCATCGCCACCGGCCAGGCCGAGGTCCGCTACGGGCTGTTGGAGACGGTGCGGGCGTACGCCGCGGAACGCCTCGCGGACGCCGGCGAGACGGACCGGCTGCGCGCCGCGCACGCCGCCCACCTGCTCGCCGCAGCGGAGCGGGCTGAGCGCGAACTGCGCGGCAGCGAGCAGGAGTTGTGGTCCGCGCGACTGACCGCCGAGCGGGACAACTGCACCGCCGCGCTCGGCTGGGCGGTGGAGCGGCGGGACGTCGGGACGGCGCTGCGGCTGGTCGGAGCGCTGGCCTGGTACTGGATCACGCACAACCAGCTGGCCGAGGCGCACGGCTGGGCGGTCGCGGTGCGCGAGCTGGCCGGCGAGCGGCCCCCGGCCGACGCACCGGAGCTGGCCGACGCGTACGCGCTGTGCACCTTCCTCGCGGTGCTGATGGTGGAGGGCCCGGACGGTCCGGAGGCCGCCGCCGAGGCCCGGCAGCAGGCCGTGCGGACCGCGCTGAAGTGCCTGCCCGAGCGCCCCGGGCACCCCGCGCTGCACCTGGCCCGGCCGGTCGCCGCGCTGTTCCTGAACGACGCGGCGGGCGCCGAACGGGAGCTGCTGGCCGTCCGGGAGAGCGCCGCGGACCCGTGGGTACGGGCGATCACCCGAGTCTGCCTGGGCTACCTCGCGTTCAACGCCGGCCGGATCGACACCGCGCTCGCCGAACTGAGGGAGGGCTACGCGGGCTTCCGCCGGCTGGGCGAGCACTGGGGCATGAACGTCGCGCGCGGCGGGCTGATGGACCTGGCCCTGATCCGCGGCGACGGCGCCGAGGCCGTGCGGCTGGGCCAGGAGGCCTACGCGTACGCCGTCCGGGGCGGGCCAGAGAGCGGTACCCTGACGCTGATCCAACTCGGCCGGGCCCGCGCCGAGTCCGGCGAGGTGGCCCTCGGCCTGGAGGAGATCCGCCAGGGGGTGCGCGCCTCGGAGCGGGTCGGGGAGTTCGGCAACGCCGTGGAGGGGCACGTCGCACTGAGCCGGCTGGCCCGGGCGGCCGGCGACCTGCCCGCGGCCCGGCCACCGCTGACCCGGGCGTTGGAGCTGCTGGAGACCATGGCGGCCGGGAACAACTCGGTTCGGGCCGTCGCCCTGACCTACAGCCAGCTCGGCTGCCTGTCCGAGCAGGAGGGCGACCTGGCCGCGGCGGCACAGTGGCACGCCAAGGCCGTCCGGGAGCTCGGCCGCGAAGGGATCGTCCACCAGCAGGCCGCGGCGGCCGTGCTGGAGGGCGTCGCCGCGCTGGCCGCCGCGCGCGGCGAGGACGAGCGGGCCGCCGAACTGCTCGGCGCCGCCCACACCCTGCACGGCTACCGCGACGGACGCAGCCCGGAGGTGCGCCGGGCCACCGAGCGGATCACGGCGGCGCTGGACCCCGCGGTGCTCGACGCCGCGTACGAGCGCGGCCGGCAGGTCCCGGCCGAGCGAGCACTGGCGCTCGCGCTCGCGGGCTGACGCGCGCAGGCCGGTCCGGCCGGACGGCGCACCGCCCGGCCGGACCTCGGGAACCCGGCTCCACACGGCTGGTCAGACCAGCGACTCGCCCTGCTCCTGGGGCAGTTCGGCCGCGTCTGGCGACTGCTCCCCCTTCTTGCCCTTCTTGTCCTTGCCCTCCTGCTTCTCCGGGAACGCCGACTTCGGCGGTACGAAGGCGGCGGCGAGCAGCGCGGCCACCACGGCGACCACGCCGCAGGTCGTCAGCACCAGGTTGCTGCCGTGCACGAAGGCGCCGTGCGCGGAGTTCAGCAGCCCCGGGTCATTCAGCTGGGCTGCCACCGCGTTGGCGCCGGTCACCGAGTCCCGGGCCGCCTGGGCGGCGTCGTCCGGCAGGCCGCCAGTGGTGATCCGGTCGAGGTAGCCGAAGCTGAGCAGGCTGCCCAGACCGGCGACGCCGAGCGCACCGCCGACCTGCTGCAGGGTCTCCAGCAGGCTGGAGCCGGCGCCGGTGCCCTCCTTGGGCAGCGAGCCGAGGACCATGCTGGTGCCGGGGACGATCGCCAGGCCGAAGCCGGCGCCGGTCACGGTCAGCCACAGCGCGGCGAAGCCGTAGCCGTCTCCCGAACTCGACTGGGCGCCGAGCAGGGTGCCACCGGCCAGCACCAGCAGACCGGTCGGGATGATGACGCGCGGCCCGATCCGGGGCACGAAGGCCTCGGCGAGCTGGGCGCCGACGACCAGACCACCGATCAGCGGCAGCAAACGCAGACCGGTGCCCAAGGCGCTGTTGCCGAGCACGGACTCCAGGTACTGCGGCACCACGAACAGGATGCCCATGATGCAGAAGTTCACGAAGGTCGCGACGACCGTGCCCCACAGGAACTTGCGGTTGCCGAACAGGCCGAGGTCGACCAGCGGCGAGGCGGTCCGGCGCTCGCGGTACACCAGGGCGACCAGCAGCACCACGCCGCCTGCCAGCGTGCCGAGCACCTTGACGGAGCCCCAGCCGTCCTCCGGAACCAGGATGGAGCCGTACACGAGCCCGGTGATGCCCAGGGCGCCGAGCAGCGCGCCCAGGCCGTCGAAGGCGGGCGTCCGGCCGTCCGCGGCGCGCTGGGCGGCCGTCGGGTCGGCGGGCAGGAGGAAGGCCACGGCGACCAGGGCCGCCGCCACCACGGGGAGGTTGAAGACGAAGACCGAGCCCCACCAGAAGTGGTTGAGCAGCCAGCCGCCGACCAGCGGGCCGACCGGCATGCCGATCGACGCGGCGGCGGTCCAGGTGCCGACGGCCTTGTCCAGTTCCTCCTTGGGGAACATCTTGGGCAGGATCGCCATGGTGAGCGGCATGATCATGGCGGCGCCGACACCCATCAGGGTGCGGACCGTGATCACCGATCCGGGGTCGTCCACCAGGAAGCCGGCCACCGAGGAGGCACCGAAGATGGTGATGCCGGCGAGCAGCAGCTTCTTGTGCCCGAAGCGGTCGCCCAGCACGCCGATGGGGAGCATGACCGCGGCGAAGGTCAGAAGGTAGCCGCCACTGATCCACTGCAGCTGGGTGTTGGTGGCACCCAGCTCCTGGGAGAGCGTGGGCAGAGCGACGTTGATGATCGTGCCGTCCAGTGAGATCACGAGGACGCTGAGCACCAAGGCGCCCAACCCCCACCAGCGGCGGGGTGAGGGTGGCGGGGTCGTCATGACAAGTCTCCAGAGAAGTGTTGCGGAGCAGGTCGCTGAGTGAACCGGGGCCCGCTCAGACTGGTCGGATTCCACCGTGCCCGTCCGCGCTGGCACGGCGCTTGCAGCCAGCTGGTACCGCCGCGCGGGCCCTGTCAGCGGGCTGGCAGGGCCCGCTGACAGGGCCCGCCCCGCGTTGGGAGGGCTACCGGCCGCGCAGCGACGCCCGCAGTCGGGCGGCCCGCCACATCAGGCCGATCACGGCCGTCCGCGGGTCGAGGCCGCCCCGCATCCGCAGCAGCGACCAGGCCATCCAGAGCCGGTTCTCCTCGGCGTGCGAGGGGGATGCGTGCACGTCGTCGTGGACCAGCAGGCGCAGGTCGCGGATGTGGGTGCGCAGCAGGCCGAGGTCACCGGGCGGGATGATCTCGTCGCGCAGGCTCGCGACGTACGCCACCGGGATGTCCAGCGAGCGCAGGCCCTCGGCGGGCAGTGCCCAGCCGCGCAGCCCGTCGAGGCCGAGCCCGGTCAGGTGGGTCAGGGTGTCGACGGTGACGGCGGGCAGCCTCCGCTGCCAGGCGGTGTCGGTGAAGAACTCGCGGATCGGTGCGCCGGCGGTGATGATGCCGCGGATCCGCCGGTCCTCCATGCCGCAGCGCAGCGCGAGGTGGCCGCTGAAGCTCATCGCGAAGGCGTAGGTGCGGGAGACGTCAGCGCGGTCGGCGACGGCGTCCAGCACCGCGGAGAGCGTGCGCCAGGCCTCCGCGTCGTAGGGGGCCTCGTTCTCGCCGACGCCGGGCAGCTCGGTGGAGACCACGGCGAAGCCGAGCCCGGCGAAGACGGGCAACGCGGGCGCCCACTGCTCCTTGAGGGTGAGGTGGCCGCCCATGATGACGACCAGCGGGCGGGGCCGGTCGGCGGACAGGCCGGCCGTCCAGCAGCCGATCTGACGGCCCTTGAAGTCCACGTCCAGTCGGTGGATGTCCTGGCCGGAACGCCAGCGCTCGAAGCTGGCCAGTGCCTTCTCGTAGGCGTCCTGGCGGGCGGCGCCGTCGACGTAGGGGAAGCGGGCCATCAGGTAGTGCCGGCCGGCCTCCAGGTGCTTGCCCCCGGCGGCGAGCCGGTCGCCCTGCGCGGACCACTCGCCCGCCCAGGAGCCGGGCCCGGCGCCGTCGTCGGTGACCCGGCCGAGCAGCCGCTCCCAGCCCTCGATCTCCAGTCCGCGCGCGTGGACGCCGACGTACTGCTTGAGTTCCTCGACGCTGTTCACGCCCGCTCCTCGGTGGGGAAGTCCTCCAGCGTCTGCTTGAGGTCGGCCAGCACGTCCGCGGCCTCCGCGCCGTCGATGACCCGATGGTCGAAGGTGAGAGACAGCCGCATCAGCGGGGCGACGGCGACCTCGGTGCCGCGCGCCACCGGGCGGTCGGCGATCCGGCCGACCCCGAGCGTGATGGTGGTGCCACCCACGGAGTAGAAGCCGTCGACCGGGCGGTGCCCGAGCGAGGTCACCGCGAAGGTGCCCATGACGTCGGCGCGGCGGTTCAGCGGGCGGGTGCCCATCCGGAACAGCAGGCCGCCGACCGGCCCGGGCAGCCGCTGGAGCAGCCGGGCGCCGGCGAACTCGGGCATCTCGGCCGGGTCGCCGTCGCGGAAGTGCTCCACCCGCCGCTGGATCTCGTCGAGGCTCGCGCGCTGCAGGTCCGTCAGGACGGTGGAGAGCACGATGCGCTGCCCGTTCAGGGTGCGGTCGAGGGTGAACTTGCCGTTGACGGAGGCGTAGCGGGCCACCCGGGGGCGCAGCAGGCCGCTCATCGCAGCGTTGGCCTCGGGGTGGGCGGCCAGCACGCGGGCCGCACTGTGGAGCACGTAGCTCACGACCGAGTACTTGTGCTGGGTCTCCCGGTGCCGCACGACCGCGGTCATGTCGACATCGGTGTCCAGGAAGACCGGGGAGATCGCCCGGATCCCCCGAAGGAAGTGGAGGGTGGGCCTGCGCTCCGCGGCAACGGCACTGATCTTCATGGCCCCAGGGTCCACCGCAGGACCAAAGAACCGCTTGCCACCCCCTAAAGCCCCTCGGGGCCCGTCTCGTGGATCCTTGCCCGGCCCGCGACGAAGCCCGGGCGACCGGCCTCACCCGGTGCGGGGCGCCGGCGGCGGGCGTAGCCCGGCTTTGGCCGGACCTTAGCCGGCGTGCCGATGCTGGACCGCGCCAACGACCGGCCGAATCGCAACGGCCGGGCGGAGCCGAGCGAGGAGAGACAGCATGACCGGGACAGACACCGGACTGCTCGCCAAGGACATGCCGCAGCTCAGCGCTGCGGGCGTGCACGAGGCCCGGCGGCGCCTGGGCGACCGGGTGCTGCCCACCCCGGTCGTCCGCTGCGAGGAGCTGGACGCGGCGGCGGGCGCCCGACTGTGGCTGAAGGCCGAGAACCTGCAGCGCGGCGGGTCGTTCAAGATGCGCGGCGCGCTGCTGGCCGTGGATCGGCTGGCCCGGGCGGGTTCGCCCGGGGTGGTCGCGCAGAGCACCGGCAACCATGCGATCGCGGTCGCGGTGGCCGCCCGGGAGTGCGGCCTGCCGGCCGTACTGGTGCTGCCGGTCGACGCCGCGCCGACGAAGGTGCGACGGATCCGGGAGGCCGGCGCGTCGGTCCGGCTGGCGGGGACGACGCTGGCCGACCGACTGGCGGTCATCGACGAACTGCGGGTGCTGCGCGGCCTGGACGTGATCGACCCCTACCAGGACCCGGACGTGGTGCTGGGTCAGGGCACCGCGACCGCCGATCTGCTGGACGGCGTGCACGCGGCCGGTGGACGGCTGGATGCCGTGGTGCTGCCGGTCGGCGGGGGCAGCGCGGTGGCCGGGGCGTGCCTGGTGACCGACGGGTCCGGCATCGAGGTGGTCGCCGCCGAGCCGGCCGCCGTACCGGCCCTCGGCGCGGCCTTGCGAGCCGGGCGGCCGGTGACCGTGGCGGCCGCGCCGACCATCGCAGACGGCCTGCGGCCCGACCGGATCGGGCAGTTGCCCTTCGACCTGGCCCGGGACCGGGTCTCCCGGGTGGTGGCGGTGGAGGAGCCGGAGATCGCGGAGGCGATGCGCCTGACGCTCACCAGCTGTCGGCTGCTGGTGGAGCCAGCAGCCGCCACCGCGGTCGCGGCCGCGCTGCGGATCGCCGCCGAGGGCGGCCGGGCCGACATCGGGGTGCTGCTGTCCGGCGGCAACGTCGAGACGCGGCTCGTGACGGAGCTGCTGTCGGGTCCGATCGAAACCCCCTGAGTACCGACCGAGAGAAACGGAACGTCCCATGCCCCACATCGAGGGTTGGAAGAGAACCGCCGCCGTGCTGGCCTCGCTGGCCGCCTGCGTCACCGTGACCACGCTGGGCACCGGCCCGGTGAGCGCCACCGAGGACGAGCAGACGGAGGCCCACCACAGCTGCGTCAGCTACCACTTCACCGAGGTGATGACCAAGCTGGAGACCAACGGCACCCCCGGCATCGACGTGCCGGCCGGCTTCGAGGCCACCTGGCTCGACTACCTGTACCCGTTCGGCGCCGAGGCCGTCCCGGCCAACCAGACGGGCACGGCGACCGGCAACATGGACATCCTGGAGGTGAAGGCGCCCGGCGGCCACGGCACCGAGTACCAGTACGAGCTGTTCCACCTCGCCGACGGCGTCTTCACGCGCAGAGCGCGTTCGACCGCGCCCTGGTGATCAACGGCTCGTGGATCACCCAGCCGGTCAAGGGCCTCACCGGCCGCTACGCGGGCTGGAAGGGCACCTGGACCTGGCGCGCGGTGCCAGGCAAGAACGCGAACCACCAGCCCGACTTCGAGGACAAGTTCACCCTCTGCCCGCGCTGACCCGGCCCAGCTGCCCCCGATCGCCCTGATCCCCCCTGGTCCACCGGCCCGCGGCGTCCCCCGTCCGCGGGCCGGCGCTCCCCTACCGGCGTCCCCCGAGCCTTACGGCTGGCTCTAGGGGTCGCCGGTAGGGGCTTTTCCGGGGTTACCGCCGCCTCTCCCGCTTCCTAGACTTCCCAGCGTTTCAGGACGCCGGCGTTTCACCACGCCGGGCGACAACGGCAGGGCGGCGAAAGGGAGTTTGCGGTGACGGGGACGAGGAATTCCGGCGCGGATTGGGTTCGGCGCTTTCATCCGTCCGCAGCGGGCGTGCGGCTGGTGGCCTTTCCGCACGCCGGCGGATCGGCGACCTACTGGTACCCCCTCTCGGAGAGACTTGCGCCCGCCGTCGAGACCCTGGCCCTCCAGTACCCGGGACGGCAGGACCGGCGCCACGAGGAACCGCTGTCCAGCATTCCCGAACTCGCCGACCGGGCCTTCGAGGCACTGGCCGATGAGGACCCCCGACCGCTCGCCCTGTTCGGGCACAGCCTGGGCTCGATCCTCGCCTTCGAGGTCGCTCTCCGGCTCCAGGCCGCCGGGCGGACCCCGGCCTGGCTGTTCGCCTCCGGATACCCCGCGCCCTCCCGGCTGCGCGGCGGGGACGTCCACCTGCGTGGCGACGCGGGCGTCATCGACGAACTGCGCACCGTGGGCGGCACCGACCCGGTGTGGCTGGAGAACACCGAGTTCATGCAGTCCGTGCTGCCCGCGCTCCGGGCCGACTACACGGCCATCGAGACGCACGAGCGCGGCGACGGCGCCCTGGACTGCCCGCTGACCATGCTGACCGGCGACGACGACCCGCACACCACCCTCGACGAGGCGCGGGCCTGGGCCGAGCACACCACCACCGCGTTCGACCTGCGGGTCTTCCCCGGCGGCCACTTCTACCTCGACCAGCACCTGCCGGAGATCGCCGAGCTCATCGCCGTCACGGCCAAGGAAATCGCCGGCTGATTCCGCCGGGGAAGGAGGTCCGATCGGTGCGGTACGAACTCCTGGGGACTCTGCGGGTGGTCGACGGGAACGGCACGTCCTCGATCAGCGCGCAGAAAGTCGAAATCCTGCTCGCCTCGCTCCTCGCCCATGCCGACCACGTGGCGTCGGTCGACCAGTTGATGGGCGAGATCTGGGGCGACCGGCAACCCCGCCGCGCGCTCGCGGGGCTGCACGTGTACGTGTCCGAACTGCGCAAGTTCCTGCACCGCCCCGAGCGGGCCGAGGGGCCGATCCTCACCCGCTCCCCCGGCTACGTCCTGCGGCTGGACGGCGACGTCCTCGACTCGCGGGAGTTCCTGGACCTGGTGGGCCTGGGCCGCCGGTTCATGCGTGAGCAGCGCTTCGAGGAGGCCAGCGAGGCCTTCGAGCGGGGCCTGGCGCTCTGGCGTGGTCCGGCGTTGGGCGACATCGGCCAGGGACCGGTGCTGCGCAGCTTCGCCACCCGGTTGACCGAGACCCGGATGGAGTGCGTGGAACTGCTGGTGGACGCCCAGCTCCAGCGCGGCCAGCACCGGGAGATGGTCGGCCTGCTCTACACGCTGGCCGCTGAGAACCCGTTGCGCGAGGCCTTCCACCGGCAGCTGATGCTGGCGCTCTACCGCTCCGAGCGGCGCGCGGACGCCCTCAAGGCGTACCAGTCGGCCCGCCGGACCCTCCTCGACGAGTTGGGCCTGGAGCCGTGCGCCCCGATGCAGGAACTGCACAAGGCGATCCTGCGCTCGGGCGACGTGGCCGGGGCGTCGGCTCTGGCCGCGGTGTGACGCCGGGCAGCGGGGGGGGGGGGGGGGGGGGGGGCGCGGCCGGAGGGGGGTGGCGGGGGCGCCGCCCACGCACGGCCGCGACCCGCCCGG
>NZ_JBICZB010000046.1:0-19786 GCF_043201815.1 Kitasatospora sp. NPDC048296 | reverse complement strand
GGGGGGGGGGGGGGGCGCGGGGGGGGGGGGGGGCGCCCCCCCCGCCCCCCCCGGGCGCCGCCCCCCCCCCCCCCCGGCCCCCGCCCCCCCCCCCCCCCCCCCCCCCCCCCTCGCCGGATGCGCCGTCAGGCCGTCTGCTCCGCTCGGACCAGGGCGGCCAGGCCGGCCGGGGTCGGCTCGGCGAACAGGTCGGCGAGCTTCACGGTCACCCCGAACTCCTCCTCGATCCGCTGGACCAGCTTGGCGGCGAGCAGCGAGTGGCCGCCGGAGGTGAAGAAGTTGGCCGCCCCACCGAGGTCGTCGCGGCCCAGCAGCTCGCGCCAGAGGCCGACCAACGCGTTCACCACCGGGTCGGCGGACTCGTCCGCGCCGACTGCCCGCTCGCCGGCGCCCCCGTCCGTCCCGGCGGCGGGTCCGGCGGTCGCCAGCGCCTCCAGGGCCAGATAGTCGACCTTCTCGTTGGCGTTGGTCGGCAGGCCGTCCAGCACCACGAAGTCCTGCGGCACGGCGGCGCGCGGCAGTTCAGCGCGGGCGAACTCCCACAGGCTCTCGACGAGGTCGCCGGTGCCGTCCGCGGCCGGGCCCGCCGACCCGCCCGTCGCCTCGACGAAGACCACCAATCGGCCGTCCGCGCTGCGGTCGCCGACCACCACGGCGGCAGCGCCCCGCACCCTCGGGTGCCCGAGCAGGGCCGCCTCGACCTCGCCCAGCTCGATCCGGTTCCCGCGCAGCTTCACCTGCCGGTCGGCCCGGCCGGACAGCTCCAGGGTGCCGTCCAGCAGCCACTGGCCGAGGTCGCCGGAGCGGTAGAAGCGCCCGTACCGGGGGTGCTCGCCGAACCGTTCGGCGTTCAGCTCCGGCCGGCCGTGGTAGCCGTGCGAGACGCCGTCGCCGGCGATGCAGACCTCGCCGCGGACACCGACCGGCAGCTCCCGGCCGTCCGGGGCGAGCACGAACATCCGGATGTTCTGGATCGGCCCGCCGACCGAGATCCGCTCGCCCAGGTCGGCCGGGACGACGCCCCAGGTGCACCAGGTGGTGGTCTCGGTCGGACCGTAGGCGTTGACGACCTCGCAACCCGTCGCCAGCAGCCGCTTGGCCAGCGTCACCGGCACCGGCTCGGCTCCGGTGACCACCCGGCGGCCGGCCAGCCGGTCGGCCACCTCGTCGTACACCATGCGCAGCGTGGTGGGGGTGGCCTGCAGGATGCCCGGGTCGTAGCGGTCGATCAGCTCGCGCAGCACCCGGCCGTCGGTGCGGGCCTCGTCCGGGGCGACCACGATGCGGCCGCCGGAGTACAGCGGCACGTAGTGCTCCAGGTTCGCCATGTCGAAGGCGAAGGTGGTCATCCACAGGGTGGCGTCGGCGGGGGTGGCGCGCAGCCGCACGGTGTAGTCGGCGCAGATGTTGGAGATCGCGCGGTGCGGCAGCACGGCGCCCTTGGGCCGGCCGCTGGAGCCCGAGGTGTAGATGACGTAGGCGGTGCCCTCCGGGTCGAGCCGGACCGGCAGGCCACCGATCGGCCGTTCCGGCGCGGTGTCCGGGACCACCGGCAGCGGCAGCCGCAGCAGCTCGGCCGCACCGGGCAGGGCGAGCTCGCGGTCGGTGAACACGGCCTTGGCGCCGGAGTCCTCCATCAGGTAGGAGACGCGCTGCGCCGGGTGCTCGGGGTCGACCGGCAGGTACGCGGCGCCGGTGAGCCACACGCCGAGGACGGCGGCGGTCAGTTCGGGCGAGCGGGCGGCCGCGACGGCGACCACGTCGCCCGCGCCGATCCCGCCGTCCTTCAACGTGGCGGCGGCGGCGAGCGCGGTCTCCCACAGCCTGCGGTAGCCGATCTCGCGGTCGCCGTGCTGGAAGGCCACCGCGTCCGGGGTGGCGGCGGCGTGGCGGTGCACGGCCTCCAGGACGTCGGCCGGGCCGGGCGGGGCGTAACGCACCGCGGTGTCGTTGGCGGCGTCGATCACCGCGTGGTCCCGCCCGCTCCACACCAGCAGCTCGCCGGTGGGCCGCTCGACGTCCTCGGCGACGGCCAGCAGCAGCGCCTCGTAGCGCAGCAGCAGGTCCTCGGCGTCGGCGCGGCTCAACTTCTCCGTGGAGTAGCGCGCGGTGACCTGGATGGTGTCGGCCGAGGAGGCAACGAAGAACTCCAGGTCGTACTTGCTGTAACCGTTCTCCACGACGATCGGCCGGGCGCGCAGCCCGCCGATCTCGAACTGCGTCATCTCCAGCTGCGGGAAGTAGTTGAACAGGTGGCGGCTGAGCCGGTTGCGCCAGGCGGAGCCGGCCCTGGGCACCAGTCCGGCGATGGTCTCCTCCGGCACCCCGGCGTGCGCCAGCGCGCCGAAGTACATGTCGCGGGCCCGCCGGACCAGGGTGCGGAAGCCGTCCTCGGGGTTCACCCTCACCCGCAGCGGCAGCACGTTGGTGTGGTGGCCGATGGTGCGCGGGGCGTCCTGCGGGCGGACGCTGACGGGGCAGCCGACCACGATGTCCGGGCCGACCCCGTGCGCGGCGAGCAGCAGGTCGAAGGCGCCGAGCAGCACCACGGCCTCGGGTGCCCGCACCTCGCGCTGGAGGCGCCGGACGACGTCCCGGGTCTCCTGGGAGAGGGTGTGCACCAGTTGGTCGCCCTTGAGGGTGGGCTCGCCGCTGTCGGGGGCGCCGCACCACATGTCCAGGGTGGCCGGGTCGAACTCGGCCAGCTGGCCGCGCCAGAACTCGATGCTCTCCGGCTTCGGCTCGGGCTCGGCGAACGCCGGGACGGTCTCCAGCAGTTCGGGCGCGGGCGGCTGCCCGGTGGCGTGGGCGCCGTACAGGGCGATGATCTCCTCCAGCAGCGCGGTGCCGGAGATGATGTCGTAGTCGAGGTGGTGGAAGGTCAGGCAGAGGACGTCGCCGTCGGGGTGGTGGAACAGGCCGGCTCGGACCAGCGGACGGCCGTCGAACACGAACCGGCGGTTCACGTACGGCAGCAAGGCCTCGGCGATCCCGTCCCTGGGTGGCCGGAAGTCGTCGACCTCCTCGACCGGGACCTCGAATTCCGCCGGCGGCACGACGCCTTTCAGCAGTTCGGCGCCGGTCGCGAAATAAACCGTGCGGAGCACGTCGTACCGGCAGAAAAGCGTCGCCAAGGTCTCGTGGAGCGCCGGAATGTCCAGTTTGTCTTCCACCTGGAACGCCAGCGCCAGATTGTTGGCGGCGCTGTCGGGTACCAATCGCTCCAACAACCACATGGCCTGTTCCTTGCGGGTGGCCACGGAAAGATCACGTGTTGTCCGGGCGACGAACTGCGCTGCGGGTCCCAATGGGTCCTCCCCTACAGAGCCGAGTGTGAGACAGTTCACACCATGCTTGCGGTTGCCACTTTGCAGCCCACGTTACGAGCCCCGCACGGAGGTGGGGCACCCCTATCGGGGGGTCACCCCGGCTTTTTCAGGGGCGCCCGGAAAGACCCCCTACCGCTCCCCAGAACGATCTCTAGGGGTGCAGGGACACAGCCGGTTCAACCTAGGCTGCCTACCGTTCCGGAGTTCCGACTGAGGAGTGGCAGTGGTCGCAGGAAACGCTTGGAAGAGACTGGCCGACGGCGGGAATTCCAAGGGAATTCTGCTGGCCGTCGACTTCGACACCACAGGTCGGCCGGAGGCCCGTTTCGCGGACCTCCTGGCGAATCTCGGGCCGGAATTCGCGGCGTGGGAGACCGTACCGCCGCCGGCCGCCGCCGAGGCCGCCCGCAGCGGCACCGGCTACCTCGACCACTGGACCGGCGGGCTGGAGGGCCTGGGCGGCACCGACGGCGAGTGGCCCGCGGTGCACGCGGTGCTCGGCTTCTGCGGCGGCGCCATCTACGCGGCCGCGCTCGCCGAGCGGATCGCCGAACGGCAGGGCCGCGCACCGCTGCTGGTGCTGTTCGACCCCGAGCTGTCCACGGCGCAGACGCTGATCTGGCAGTTCCACAAGGTGATCGGCTTCCTCTCCGCGGTGATCTCCGACGAGCAGATCGCCGCGGCCCGCGAGATGGGCCAGCAGGCCTACGACGAGATCCCCGACGTCATGGCACTCAAGGACGAACTGCTGCGGCTGATGCGGGAGTTCGGCGAGCCGGCGCTGATCGCGGCCGGCCTGGACGAGACCCGGCGCGAGGAGCTGTTCGCGGTCTTCGAGTCCTTCCTGTGCTACCTCGCCGCCGCGAGCCAGATCGACCCGCTGCCGCAGTGGCGCTCGGCCGTCGCGTACAGCTCGACCAGCCCGCTCAGCGGCCTCAACGCGATGCGCGACGCCGGCCTGCAGATCGAGGTCGGCGAGGAGATCCGGGTCGACACCGACCACGGCGTCATGCTCGCCGACAAGGAGCTCGCCGCCGCCACCGCCCGTCTGCTGGACGGCTGAGCCGATGGCCGCACCCAGGACCCCGACCGCGACGCCCTACCTGCCCCCGGCCGCCGGAACCGACGCGGACCTCCGGCTGTTCTGCTTCCACCACGCCGGCGGCGCGGCCTCCGCGTACACCGGCTGGCAGGAGTCGCTCGGGCCACAGATCGCCGTGCTGCCGGTGCAGCTGCCCGGACGCGAACGGCGCGCCGCCGAGCCGCGGTTCACCCGCATCGACGCCCTCGTCACCGACCTGGACCGGCACCTGGACCCGCTGCTCGACGAGCCGTACGCCTTCTACGGGCACAGCATGGGCGCCCTCGTCGCCTACCACCTGACCCTGCTGCGCGCCGCCCGCGGCCGCAGCCTGCCGCTCCGGCTGATGGTCGGCGCCTATCCTCCGCCCCACCTGCTCGCCCCGATCGCCGACGCCCTGAACCTCGACGACGCGGAGCTGACCCGCTGGCTGGTCGACACCGGCGGCATGTCCGAACTCGTCCTCGGCTACCCCGACTGGGTGCGGTCCGCGCTGGACCTGCTCCGCGACGACCTCCGGGTCTGCCAGAGCCACCGGCCGACCGGCGACCACCCGCTGCCCTGCCCGATCGACGTGTTCGCCGGCGAACAGGACCCGCTGCTGCCGCTCGACCGGGTGGACGGCTGGGCCCGGCACACCACCGCCGGGTCCCGGGTGCACGCCATCCCCGGCGGCCACTTCTTCCTCCACGAGTCCTCCACGGTGCTGCTGCGCACCGTGGCCCTCCTGCTGTCCGGGCGCGCCGGCCACCACCGCCGGCTCTGACCGACGGGTGCCGTCCGCCGGCCCTGGCTGCCGCGCCGCTCGCCGTAGCGCCTTCAGCCGCAACGCCCCCAGCCCTAGGGGCTCCAGCCTTAACGCCTCCAGCCGCCATCCGAAGCCATCAGCTGCCATCAGCCGCTGTCGGCGACCGTCCGCTGCCCTCGGCCGGCCACCGGTCGCTACGGCGCGCCGCCCCGCGGCGCCTCCACTGCTGAACGACATGGGGATCTCATGCCTTCCGACGCTGTTGCCATCATTGGTCTGTCCTGCCGGCTCCCCCAGGCCCCGGATCCCCGCTCCTTCTGGGACCTGCTGCGCCGGGGCGCCTCCGGGATCACCGACGCGCCGGCCGACCGGTGGAGCGGGCTCGACCTCGACGGGGCACCGAGCCGCGGCGGCTTCCTGGACCGGATCGACACCTTCGACCCGGGCTTCTTCGGGATCTCGCCCCGCGAGGCCGCCCTGATGGACCCCCAGCAGCGGCTGATGCTCGAACTCGCCTGGGAGTGCCTGGAGGACGCCGGAGCCGTCCCCGACCGCCTCCGCGCCACCCAGACCAGCGTCTTCGTCGGCGCCATCGCTGCCGACTACAGCACCGTGCTCCAGCGGCACGGCCTGGAGGCGATCACCCCGCACACCGTCACCGGCCTCAACCGCGGCATCATCGCCAACCGCGTCTCCTACACGCTCGGCCTGGAAGGCCCCAGCCTCACCGTCGACGCCGCCCAGTCCTCCGCGCTGGTCGCCGTCCACATGGCCTGCGAGAGCCTGCGCAGCGGCGAGTCGGATCTGGCCATCGCGGGCGGCGTCAACCTCATCATCGCCCCCGAGAGCACGCTCGGCCTCACCCGGTTCGGCGGCCTCTCCCCCGACGGCGTCAGCTACACCTTCGACGCCCGGGCCAACGGCTACGTCCGCGGCGAGGGCGGCGGAGCCGTCCTGCTCAAGAAGCTCGACCGGGCGCTCGCCGACGGCGACCACATCTACGCCGTGATCCGCGGCACCGCCGTCAACAACGACGGTGCCACCAACGGCCTCACCGTGCCCAGCCCGGAGGCCCAGGAGAAACTGCTGCGCCGCGCCCACCAGCGGGCCGGCGTCGAGCCCGGCGAGGTGCAGTACGTCGAACTGCACGGCACCGGCACCCGGGTCGGCGACCCGATCGAGGCCAGGGCGCTCGGCGCCGCCATCGGCACGGCCCGCCCCGAGGGCTCGCCGCTCCTGGTCGGCTCGGCCAAGACCAACGTCGGCCATCTTGAGGGCGCGGCCGGCATCGTCGGGCTGCTCAAGACCGTCCTGGCGATCAAGCACCGGGAACTGCCGGCCAGCCTCAACTTCGCCGAGCCCAACCCCGACATCGACTTCGCCGGGCTGAACCTCCGGGTGCAGACCACGCTCGGCCCGTGGCCGGAGGGCACCCTGCGCGCGGGCGTGTCGTCGTTCGGCATGGGCGGCACCAACGCGCACGTCGTCCTGGAGGAGGCCCCGGCGGTCGAGACGGCCGCCGACGGGGAAGCGCCCGAACTCCCGGCGGTGTGGCCGCTGTCGGCGAAGACGGAGGGCGCACTGCGGGACCAGGCACGGCAGTTGCTGAACTGGCTCTCCCAGCACCCCGAGGCCGCGCCCGCCGACATCGCCCACTCGCTCGCCCGCAGCCGCTCGCTGTTCGAGCACCGTGCGGTCGTGCTGCCCGGCGACCGGGCGGAGGCGCTGCGCGCCGTGGCCGATGCCACGCCGCACCCGTCGGTGGTGACGGGCAGTGCGGCGGCGAGTGGCGGCAAGCTGGCGTTCCTGTTCACCGGGCAGGGATCGCAACGGGTCGGCATGGGTGAGGAGTTGTACACCACCTTCCCGGTGTTCGCCGCCGCGTACGAGGAGGCGCTGCGCCACTTCGACCCGCAGCTACGGGAAATCATCGCGTCGAACCCGGACGGGCTGCTCGACACCACCCTGTACACCCAGCCGGCGCTGTTCGCCCTGGAGACGGCCCTGTTCCGCCTCCTGGAACACCACGGCCTCACCCCCGACTACCTCGCCGGGCACTCCATCGGTGAGATCGCCGCCGCCCACTGCGCCGGCGTCCTGTCGCTGAGCGACGCGGCCAAGCTGGTCGCCGCCCGCGCCCGCCTCATGCACAGCACCGGCGAAGGCGCCATGGCGACCCTCCAGGGGGTCGAGGAAGACGTCCTCCCACACCTCACCGACGCACTCACCATCGCCGCCGTCAACTCCGCCGACGCCGTCGTCGTCGCCGGGGACACCGACGCCGTCCACGCCCTCGCCGCACAGTGGAAGGAACAGGGCCGCAAAGCCAAGGTCCTCAACACCCGCCACGCCTTCCACTCCGCACACATGAACCCGATCCTCGACGAATTCCGCGCCGTCGCCGAGACATTGACCTACCACGAGCCGACAATCCCCATCATCTCCACCCTCACCGGGGAGTTGGCCGATCAGCTCACCGAACCCGCCTACTGGGCCCGCCAATTGCGCGAAGCCGTCCGCTTCCACGGCGCCCTCACCACCCTCGGCGACAACGGCGTCACCACCTACCTCGAACTCGGCCCCGACGCCACCCTCACCACCCTCACCCGCACCACCCACCCGGACGCGGTCACAGCGGCGACCCTCATACCGAACCGACCCGAGGCAGCCACCGCTCTCGGCGCCCTCGCCACCACCCACACCCACGGCCACCCCGTCAACTGGCCCACCCGCGGCACCCCAGGCACCCACACCACCCTCCCCACCTACCCCTTCCAACACCACACCTACTGGCTCCAGCCGCGCCCCGGCGTCGCTGCGGCAGCCGACGGCGCGCTTTGGAAGGCGGTCATACAAGGGGACGAGGAGGCCCTGGCGGAGCTGCTGACGCTGGACCCGGAGCAGCGCAAGGCGATGTCGGCGGTGCTCCCGGCGCTGTCGGACTGGTTCAACTCCGTCACGACCCCGGCCCTGGCCACTGACGTCTCCGACCCGGACGCCGAGAACGACAACCGCTGCGCCGCGCCCTCGCTACGCGAGCGGCTGGCCGGCGCTCCCGACGACGAGGTGGGCCAGGTCCTCCTGGAGGCCGTGCGGCGCTACGCCGCCCAGGTGCTCGGCCTGGAGTCGGCGGCGGACATCGACCCGCTGCTGGACTTCCTGGAGCTTGGGCTGTCCTCCTTCACCGCGATGGAGTTGGCCGCCCGGCTGCGGGAGGACGGCCTGGAGCTGGACCCCGTCGCCATCTACGACCACCCGACGCCCGCCGAACTCGCCGAGCACCTGCACACCGCACTGTGACACCGAACGTCACACCCCGAATGCCCCACACCGAACCCCGATTGCCAACGGCACGAACGCAAGGAGTACTAGCAATGACTGACCCGATCATCATCGCGGGCGGTGGCCCCGTCGGCCTGATGCTGGCGTTCGAGCTGGGGCGGCAGGGCGTGCCGGCCGTCGTCCTGGAGGCCCGGCCCGGCCACTACGACGACGAGCGGGTGGGCACCTTCCACTCGCGTCTGGTGGACGTGTTCACCGAGCGGGGCCTCATGGACGCGCTCGGCGAGGCGCCGCACTGGCCGGCGGTGCACTTCGGCATGGTGTGGCTCGACCTCACCCAGCTGCCCGAGGAGTACAACCTGCTGGTCGCGCAGACCGGCGTGGAGCGGCTGCTGGAGGAGCGCTCGGCCGCTCTCGGCGCCGACCTGCGCCGCGGCCACCGGGTCACCGGCTTCAGCCAGGACGACTCCGGTGTGACGGTGCAGGTCGAGGGGCCGGACGGCGCGGCATACGAGCTGCGCGGCGCCTACCTGGTGGGCGCGGACGGTGTGGACAGCACGGTCCGCCGCCTCGCGGGCATCGAGGTGAGCCGCACGGGCAAGTCCTGGTACGGCATCCTGGGCGACTTCGCCTCCTACGACGGCGAGTTCGACGCCGGGGTGCGCCCGGGCGGGGTGTTCGGGGCGCTGCCCGAACGCTCCGAGCGCGGCTACTGGCGGCTGCAGACGCTGGAGTTCGACCAGGACGGGCCGCCGGAGTCGGAGCCGGTCACGGTCGAGGAGCTGATGGGCAACATCGAGCGGCTGACCGGCGGGCGCAAGCAGGTCGGCGACCCGATCTGGATGCGCCGCTACACGGGCACCACCCAGCTCGCCGAGCGGTACCGCGAGGGCCGGGTGTTCCTGGCGGGCGAGGCCGCGCACCACTACGTGCCGACGGCGAGCCACGGCCTGAACACCGGTCTGGGCGACGCGGTGAACCTGGCCTGGCGCCTCGCGGCCGCGGTGCACGGCTGGGCACCGGAGGGGCTGCTCGACGGCTACCACGAGGAGCGGCACCTGGCCGGGCACCGGGCGTGCCAGGGCGCCGAGGCGCAGATGGCGCTGATCCACCCGCTGGAGAAGGTGAACGCGCTGCGCGAGGTGTTCACCGAGCTGGTGACCATCGAGGAGGTCAACCGGCGGCTGGTGACCTGGGCGACGGACGTGCGCTACCCGTTCGCCGCGGAGGGCGGTCACCCGCTGGTGGGCCTGCGGCTCGGGCACCTCGCACTTCGGACTACGGACGGCGAGACGTCCACCGGGGCGGCGCTGGGACAGGGCCGTGGTGTGCTGTTCGACCTGACGGGCAAGGAGTTCGGCGACGCGTCGGGCTGGGAGTCGCGGGTCGACGTGGTCCGGGCGGAGCCGGTCGAGGAGCTGGACGCGCCAGCGCTGCTGGTCCGTCCCGACGGGTACACGGTCTGGGTCGGCGACGACCAGGACGGGCTGACGGCGGCGCTCACCACGTGGTTCGGAGCCCCGACCGCGGACTGAGCCGCCGAAGGTCGACGAAGGGTGGTCCCCGGCGCACTCGCCGGAGACCACCCTTCCTTGGTCTTCCCGCGCCCCGAAGCCACCCCCGAGGTTTTGGAAGGGCTTTAGCAACTCGCCCCAGCATGGCTGCAGACGGGCTTCCCCGATCTCGAACACCCCGTACGCACGCAGACATTCAGAAGAGAAGGAAGAGCAGAGCATGCGCCGCACGAAGATCACCCGCCGCACGGGTGCCGCCCTCGCCCTCGCCCTGGGCCTGCTGGTCACCGTCCCCGCGACCGCCGGCACCGCGTCGGCCGACCCCGGCCAGTCCGCCGCCGCCCACCACCGGCACCAGCCGCGGTCGATCGACCTCTACCCGCTCCAGGAGAAGGTGCTGGAGCGCACCTACACCGGCAACCCGGCGACCGGCTTCAAGGTGGGCGACGGCGGTACCTGGCACTCCCAGCTGTCCGACGCCGACGGCGAGGTCATCTCCGACACCCGGGGCACCAGCCTGGCGGTCTACCAGGGCGCCGACGGCCTGTACACGATCATGGACAACACCGACGTCCTGGAGGACGGCACCGTCCACTCCTACGGCCTGGTGAACACCAACAAGCTCATGGCGGGCGAGAACATCATGCTCCCGGTCGTGGGCGGCACTGGCCGTTACGAGGGCTACATCGGCTTCCGCTCCTTCCAGAAGACCACCACCGAGGGCATGTACAACTCGCGCATCCAGCTCTGGAAGTCCAGCTGACCGGAACCGCCAGCACGTGAAAGGCCTCCGGGACAAGTCCCGGAGGCCTTTTCGCTTCACCGCGCGGCGCGCCCAGGTCGGGGGGTCACCCGACCTGGGTGCGCTGCGGCTCCGCCGCGGGGGTCGGCGAAGTGGGGAGGGCCGTCGCGGCGGACCGGCCGAAGCCGCGCCAGGCCGCGTGGCCGAGGATGCTCATCACCGCGGGGGCGAGCACCAGACGGATCACGGTGACGTCGACGATCACCGAGACCGCGAGGCCGATGCCGATCATCTTGATGACGGTGTCGGTCGTCGGCACGAAGGAGAGGAACACCACGGTCATGATCGCGGCGGCCGCGGTGATGACGCGGGCGGTGCCGCCCAGGCCGACGCGGATCGCGCGGGCCGGGTCGCCGCTCCTGTCGTACTCCTCCTTCACGGCGCTGAGCATGAAGACCTCGTAGTCCATGGACAGGCCGAACAGCACCGCGAAGAGCAGCATCGGGACCATCGCCATGATCGGCACCGACTCCTTGAGGCCGATCAGGGACAGGCCCCAGCCCCACTGGAAGATCGCGACCAGCACACCGAACGCGGCGCCGATGGAGAGGGTCGTCATCACCGCGGCCTTGAGGGCGACCAGCGGCGCGCGGAACATCCCGATCAGCAGCACGGTGGCGGCGGCCAGCACGGCCGCGATCATCCACGGCAGGCGGTTGCCGACGGTGTCGGACAGGTCGGTGTTGTAGGCGGTGGTGCCGCCGACGTAGACGTCCTTGCTGTACGACCCGAAGACCTCGGGGGCGACGTCCTCGCGGATGCGGTGGAGCAGGTCGCTGACCGCCCGGTCCTGCGGCCGGTGCTTGGGCACGACGGTCAGCATGGCGGTGCGGCCGGTCGTGCTGAGCGCGGTCGGGGTGACGGTGGCGACCTCGGAGTCCGCCGTCAACGTGGTGCGCAGCCGCTCGATCGCCTGGTCCCCCTCGGCGCCGGGCTGCAGGTCGGCGACGATCATCAGCGGGGCGTTCCAGCCGGGCCCGAAGGCGGTGGCGACGGTCTCGTAGGCGTGGCGCTGGGTGGAGGTCTTCGGGAGATTGCTGTCGTCGGGGGCGCCGAGGTGCAGGCTGAACAGAGGGACGGTCAGGACGGCGATGACGGCCAGAGCGAGCACAGAGTAGCCGTAGCGGTTCTTCGCGACCCGGTCGGCCCAGCGTCCCCAGCGGCCGTTCTCGACGTCGGCGGGGGCGTCGACCGCGGCGGGTCGGCGGCGGCCGATGCGCACGGAGTTGACGCGGTGCCCGAGCAGGCCGAGGACGGCCGGAAGCAGGGTGAGCGCGGACAGCATGGTGGCGGCGACGGTGAGCGCCGCGGCGACGCCCATGCCACCGATGAAGGGGACGCCGGTGAGCAGCAGGCCGAGGATCGCGGCGACCACGGTGGCACCGGCGAAGACCACGGCATGGCCTGCGGTGGCGAGGGCGCGACCCGCCGCTTCGTGCTTGTGGACGCCTGCGGCGAGCTGTTCGCGGAAGCGGGTGACGACGAACAGGGCGTAGTCGATGCCGGCGCCGAGGCCGAGCATGATGGCGACGATCGGCGCGATGGTCGGGATGCTCATGCCGGCGCCGGCGATCAGCACGCCCGCGGTGCCGAGGATGAGGCCGGTGATGGCCACGAGGATGGGCAGTCCGGCGGCGACCAGGGAGCCGAAGGCGATCAGCAGGATCACCAGGGCGGCGACCAAGCCGACGAGCTCGGCGCCGCTGGTCTCGCTCTGTGAGGCCAGGTCGACGACCTGCCCTCGGAAGGAGACCTCCAGGCCGGCCTTGCGGGCCTCCTCGGCGGCGTCCTGGAGCCGGGTGGTCGCCTCCTCGCTGAGCTTTTTCAGCTGCTTGTCGTACTGCACCTGGCCGATCGCAGTGCGTCCGTCGTCGCTGATCTGGCCGCCCTCGGCGAACGGGTCGGCGGCGGAGCGGACGTCGGGCTGGTGGGCGAACTTCGTGGTGACGGCCTTGATGACCGCCTGCTTGCCGGGGTCGCGCAGCGTGCCGTCGGTGGTGTGCCAGACGACGTCCGCACTCGCCGCGCCCATCTCGGGGAAGCGTTCTATCGCGCGGTCCACGGCCTTCTGGGAGTTGGTGCCGGGGACGTTGTAGTCGTTCAAGAATTCGCCGCCGGCCGCCCCGGCCACGGCGAAGAGGGCCACGATGGCGAGGAGCCAGGCTCCGATGGTGAGCCACGGTCGGCGGGCGGCCGTCCGCCCCACCCGGTTGAGGACGCTATCCATGGCCGGGACCATATCAGCACTCAACGCAATTTTTCAATCAGTGCAGATATTCACTCTCGGCTAACATCAGAGGATGACCACGAAGCCAGGACTCAGGGAGCGCAAGAAGGAGCGGACGCGGAAGGCGCTCGTCACCGCGGCGATCGAGTTGTTCGGCACCAAGGGGTACGAGGAGACCACCATCGCCGAACTGGCCGAGGCAGCCGACATCTCCACCAGGACGTTCTTCAGCTACTTCGCCAGCAAGGAGGAGGTGCTGTTCGAGGGGACCCCGCTGAAGCTGGAACGATCGGCTTCCGTCCTGGCCGAGCCCCTTCCCGGGGAGCGGCCCGCCGAGCTGCTGCTGCGCTCCTTCCACTTCGTGCTCGACCAAGACACCGACCTGACGGGCGACCTCGCGAAGCTGCGAACCCGACTGATCCTGAGCACCCCCGCCCTGCAGCCCTACGCACTGCGCAAGGTCCTGGAAGGTCAGCGCGAGCTGACCCGCGGTCTGATCGCCGCCTACCCCGGCGAGCTGGACCCAGTGGTGGCGGCCGCCATGACCGGCGCGCTGGTGGGGGCACTGGTCTCGACCATCGCCGCACTCCTCGGCCGCCCCGAGACGGCGGGCGGCGCCCCGGCCGACCCCGAGCAGCTGCGCGCCGAGATGGAGCACGCACTCCGCACCGCACTCCGCGGATTCGGCGGCCTGGCCTGACGGGCCGACGGGCCGAGCGAACGGCGGAGGCAGCCCGCTCTACCTGGAACGCCCCGCCCCGTACGGCGACGACTTCGAGGGCGTCCTGGTCCTCGTCACCGACCGCGCGGGCCGACTGCTGATGCACCTGCGCGAGAACCGGCCCGGAATGCCCTGGCCGGGGTACTGGACTCCGATCGGCGGCTGACGCGAGGCCCGCGAGAGCGCCCCGGAGAGCGCGGTGCGCGAGGTCCGGGAGGAGGCCGGCATCGAGATCACCGCGCTGCGGCCCCTCCCTGACCCGCACGACGACCTCGGCCTCCCGCTCACCCGTGTCCTGCGGGCCGTCTGGGACGGCGACGAGAGCGACCTGCGGCTCGGCGACGAGGGCCTGGCCGTACGCATGGTCCCCCTCGACGAGGTCCTCTCCCTCAAGGTCCCGCCCTACCTGCACCACTACCTGCCGCTGCTCGCCGACGCTTCCGACCAGCCCAGCGGGGGGACCGCATGACTCCGCCCGCCGACGCCCGCCGACCGCCCACCACCGAGTCCCACCCCTCCGGCACCGATCCGCTGACCCTGGTCGTCGGCGTCCACCTCGTCCTCGTCGACGACGGCACCGTGCTCCTCGGCCGGCGCCGCAACACTGCCTACGCGAACGGCATGTGGCACCTTCCGTCCGGCCACATGGAGCCCGGCGAGCGGGTCACCGGCTCCATGACGCGCGAGGCCGAGGAGGAGCTCGGCATCCGCATCGCCGAGGCCGATCTGGAACTCGTCCACACCCTGCACCACCTCGACGCCGACGACGGCCGCAGCCGCCTCCAGCTGTTCTTCCGCCCCACCCGCTACGACGGCCGGGTCCGCAACGCCGAACCACACAAGTGCGACGCGCTTCGCTGGTGGCCGTTGGACGGGCTCCCGGGCACCACGGTGCCCTACACCGTTCACGCGCTCGCCGAGATCGCCCGCGGCCGTTGCCTCTCCACCGTGGGGTGGGCCGCGTGAGCGCCGCAGTCGTCCCCGAGGACGTCGACCGGCTGGTGCGCGAGACTGCGGGACGGTACGAGCTGGTGGGCGTGCGATCGTTCGCCCGCGCGGGCCACCCGGTCGTCTGGGAGGTCGCCGACGAAGGCGGACGCGGCCTGTTCGCCAAGCGCCACAAGAACGCGCTCATGCACCGGCGGGAGACCACCGCCTACCGGATCCTCGCGCCGGCCCTCGGTGTCGGCCTGGCACCGGACCTGCTCGCCGAGAACGCCCGGTCGCTGCTCGTCATCACCACCGCGCTGGCCGGCACCCCGGTCATCAAGGCCGCCCTCACCGCAGCCGAGGAGCGGGAGGTGTACCGGCAGGCCGGGCGGCTCGCGGCCGTCATCCACGCCCATCCAACGGCCGACGCCCCCGTCGGCGGCCGGCTTCCCTGGGCCGAGGAGCGCGAACGGGCGCTCGCCCGCGCCCGCGACGCCCAACTCACGGAGGAGGATATCGAGGTCCTGGCGGAGGCCACCCGCGCCGAACCCCCGATCACCCCCCTCGCCTACTGCCACGGCGACTTCGGCCCGCGGAACTGGATCCTGCGCCGCGAGGGCAACGACGGCGGGCTGACGCTCGGACTGATCGACTTCGAGCGCAGCCAGGCCGACGAACCGGTGCGCCGGGACCTCATGCGGGTCATGCTCCAGCTCACCCCGCACCGGGCCGATCTGCGAGCGGCGTTCACCGCCGGGTACGGGCGTGAACTCACCGCGCGGGAACGGGCGGCATGCCGGGCATGGGCCGCGATCGACTGCCCGGCCGCACTGCGCTGGGCCCTGGACCATCACCGGGACGAGGAGGTCCTCGGCTACGCCCGCACGGTCCTGGACCTGCTGCGCGCCCCGGACAGTGCCCTCTAACCCCCTTTCTCCTCCTACCTCTTGGAGCATCCATGCAGTCCCTGCGTCAGGCCGTGTGCGTCATCGTCCACGACCAGAACGCCGGCACGATCGCCGGTGTGCACTACGCCAACGACTCCTGGTCCAGCGCGCCCGCCTGGACCCTCCCCGGCGGCAAGGCCGAGGAGGGCGAGCGCCTCGACCGGGCCGCCGCCCGCGAGCTGCACGAGGAAACCGGGCTGGCCGTGGATCCCGAGGAGTTGCGGCTCGTCCACACCATCCAGGTCAAGGCCGGCTGGGACGGCAAGGGCCCGTTCCTGCTCTCCGTGTTCGCCGCGACGTCCTGGCAAGGCAAGCTGACGAACACCGAGCCGGACAAGCACCTCGCCGTCCTCTGGGTGGACGCCGAGAACCTGCCCACCCCGATGTTCCCCACCTCGCACGCCGCCCTCACCGCCTACCTGGCCGGCGACCGCCGGGGCTTCTCCACCTACGGCTGGGACACCCCCGCGGACCTGCGCGCCTACGTCGGGGCCTGAGATGCCAGGCCGCCACCGCCGCCCGCCCACCGGCGAGCAGCTGGCCCTGCCCACCGATGCCGACCTGCGGCTGCTCGCCATCACCCAGGGCCGCACCGTCATCGACGAGGGCGTCGTCACACTGCCGGGCGGACGGCACCCGTACGCCTACCGCACGCTCTACCGGCCCGACGGCCGCGTCGACCGGCTGCTGGAGCGCCTGGCACCCGGCCCGCTGCAGCCGCCCGACTTCCCGCCCGCCGGCTGATGGGCCCGGTGAGCGCGCCCGACCGAGAGGAGCGGCAGTGTCCGCCGCCGACCACTGGAACGGCCATTACCAGCAGGGCAAGGACTTCCGTCCCGTCACCGAACCAGAGGTCAGGCTCCTCACCGAGCACCTCGCCCCGGGCACCGGCCGCCGAGCGCTCGACCTGGGCTGCGGCACGGGCGAGTACGCCGCCGCCCTCCACGACCTGGGCTTCACCACCACCGGCGTCGACTTCTCCCAGGTCGCCGTCGCCACCGCCCAGGCCCGGCACCACGACCGCAACGGCCTCGACTTCCGCCTCCTCGACGTGAACCGCGGCGGCCTGGACCTCCTCCCAGCCGCCGAGTTCGACCTCATCACCTGCCGGCTGTTCCTCGCCTTCGTCGACCTCGTGCCGACCGTCGCCGGAACGCGCCACCTCCTCGTCCCCGCCGGCCGGCTCCTCGTCACCACCCCGCTCGCCGAACGCCAGCAGGCCGGCCGGGAATCGATCGGCCTGCGCCCGGCCGACCTCGACCTGCTGCGCTCCTTCAGCTGGACCGCCGTCGCCGGGTACCCGCTCGACGACCTGCTCTGCCTCCTGCTGACCGCCCACCCCACCCTGGACAGGACCAGCCGATGACCCGCAGCACAGCCCAGCCCGCCGTCCCCGAGGACGCCGACGAACTGCTGCGCCTGCGCGTGGCCGTCCTGGACGGCGGCCCGCTCACCGACGAGTGGCGCACGACCTTCCGCGACGACATGCGCGAACGCCTGGGCACCGACCCCAACCTGCTCGCCTATGTCGTCCGCACCGACGACGGCCTCGCCGCGTGCGCCATCGGCATCGTCTACCGCGGCTACCTCGGCCCCGCCTTCCCCACCGGCCGGTGGGGCCGCATCCACACCGTGGCCACCGACCCCGCCCACCGGCGACGCGGACACGGCCGCGCCGTCACCACCGCCCTGGTCGGAGCGCTCAAGGACCGCGGTTGCGGAGCCGTCGAACTGCGCGCCACCGCCGCCGGCGCACACCTGTACCGCACCCTCGGCTTCGAGCCCCCTGGACGGCTTCATGACCCTGCGCCCCGGCCCCGGCGGATGGCTGCGCTGACCGCCCTCAGCGCCGCTGCCCACAACGAGCGTGGCTGCTAAGGCCCCTGCTTCGGCTGCCCGGTGCCCGCCCGCCGCGCCGAGCACGTCGACGCCAGCCCTCGCCAACGCGTAGGACCGGATGGCCGCCCTGCCCACCCACACCCTGGAGGACCACGCTTGAGGACCCGCCCGACCAAACCCCGTCCCGACGAGGACATCTCCCCCAGCGAGAAGTTCCTCTTCGGCGGCCCGCTGCGCTACGACTACGGCTTCACCTCCCACGAACAGACCATGCTCACGGTCAGCTTCCTCACCGTGGCCCGGCAGATCCCCCGCCTGCTCCGCACCGCGGTGCACCTGGCCTGGCAGGCCGACCGCGCCGCGCTGGTGGCCATCGCGGTCGCCGAGATCGGCCGAGCTCTGGCAGCCGCATTCGGCCTGCTGGCCACCAACCGAGCGCTCGCCTCCCTGTTCGCCTCCGGCAGTACCGACCACCTGCTGCGGGCCGCGCTGCCAGCCGCGTTCGCCGTCGGCGGCGCCTCCGCCCTGGCAGCGCTCCTGGGCGTCGCCTCCACCTGGGCAGGCAACCGGCTGGAGCCCAAGACCGAGCGGGCGGCCACCGTCGCGTTCCTCAGCCGGGCCGCCCGGGTGGAACTGGCCGCCATCGAGGACCCGGAGTTCAGCAGGCTCTTGGAGTCCGCCCGCTTCGGCACCGCGGCGGTGCGCCGCCTGATCAACCAGAGCATCTCCCTACTCACCGCCCTGCTCGGCCTCGTCGCTGCCGGAGGGGTCCTGCTCACCCTCGACCCCGTCCTGCTGCCCATGCTGGTCCTGATCGCCGCTCCGAAAGGCTGGGGCGCGGTGCGCTCCGCCCGCCGCCGCTACGGCTCGATGATGGCCTGGCTCCAGCACCACCGAGCCGCCGCCATCCTCGCCCAGCAGATCACCCAGCCGCACTCCGCGCCCGAGGTCCGCGTGCACGCCATCGGCCCGTTCATCCTCAGCCACTACACCGCGATGGCCCAGGCATCCGAGCCGGAGCAGAACCGGCTCGCGCGCACCACCGCCAGCACCTCCCTCATCGCCTCCGCCCTGTCCGGGCTTGCCGCCGCCGCAACCTTCGCCGTCCTGGGCTGGCTCGTCTACGACGGGCAGATGGCCCTCGCCGTCGCCGGCACCGCCGTCGTCGGCATCCGCACCGGCGCCGCCGACATCACCTCCCTCGTCCGCGCCGCGAACGGCCTGTACGAGGAAGCCCTGTTCGTCGCCGACCTGGAGCGCCTCCAGCGCGAGTCCGAACGCCGCGCCATCCCCACCGGCGGCACCGACCTCCCGCACCGCCCCGACACGATCACCCTGGAGGACGTCGGCTTCACCTACCCCGGCCGCAGCACCCCGGCCCTGTCCGACATCACCCTCACCATCCCGCGCGGGCAGGTCGTGGCCCTCGTCGGCGACAACGGCTCCGGCAAGTCCACCCTCGTCAAGCTCCTCTGCGGTCTCTACCTCCCTGACACCGGCCGCGTCCTGTGGGACGGCACCGACACCTCCACCGCCGACCGCGACCAGCTGTTCTCCTCCGTCTCCGTCCTCGAACAGGACTTCCAGCGCTGGCCGTTCACCCTGCGCGCAAACGTCTTGGTCGGACGCCCCGAGCACGGCGACGACCCCGCGCTCCTCAAGCGCGCCGCCGACTACGCCGACCTGCACCCGATCGTCGAGGCCCAGGACAACGGCTGGGACACCCTCGCCGCCCGCGGCTTCCAGGGCGGTGTGCAGCTGTCCGGCGGGCAGTGGCAGCGCGTCGGCATGGCCCGCACCCACCACCGGGCCACCACCGACGGGCCTGGCGACCGCCCGACCCACCTGGTCATCGCCGACGAACCGACCTCCGCCCTCGACGCCCAGTCCGAGGTGGCCGCCTTCGCCCGCATCCGCGAACTCGCCGACCAGGGCCTGACCGTCATCCTGATCACCCACCGCCTCGCCGCGACCGCCGACGCCGACCTCATCTACGTCCTCCACCAAGGCCGTCTCGCCGAACAGGGCATCCACGAAGAGCTCATGGCCAACCCCGCCAGCCGCTACCGCGCCTCCTACCTCCTCCAAGCCGCCCAGTACGCCAGCACCATTCCGCACCAGCGCGACACCGGCCCGGCCCGTGACAAACCAGCCCCGGAACGACCTGCCTGACCCGAACCAGGGCGGGCACCCGCCAGGTGCCCGCCTCGATCACAGCTCGAGGCCTCCCCGTGTCCGGGCCGGTGGTCGGGGTACAGCAGCTCAGCCCACCTAGGAGCGTGGGTCAGTAAGCGGCAACCCGCGTGTGGCTTGTGATCATTCGTACGAGATGATCCTGGTATGCGTGATCAGGAGGGGTTGTTCGA
>NZ_JBICZB010000045.1:0-64830 GCF_043201815.1 Kitasatospora sp. NPDC048296 | reverse complement strand
TCGACTTTCTTCGCCGATCGTTGATCTACAGGTGTCCCGTTGCCTCGTTCAAGCCCCCTTGACCTGCGCACTCACGCCATAACGCAGCGGCGTTGGTCGCCCCGGTGTCCGGTGATCATCATCTGGTGGCCGTCCGGAATGAACTTGTCGTTCTTGACCGAGATCGGGACCGGCTTGCCCTGGTCCACCGACGACTCGACCTGGGCCAGCACGTCCTTGCGCTGGTCCGCGTCCCCCAGGTCCACGTTCTTGTAGCCGGCCCCGGTGTGGTCGCCGATCTCGGAGTTGGCGATGTCCTTGGACTCCCAGTCCCACATCCCGTCCGCCCCCAGGTGCATCCAGGAGCGGGAGTCGTAGACGCGGTTCGTCTCGCTGTCCCAACGGTCCTTGGCGGCCTGCCCGTTGTCGTACTTCGGGTCGCCGGGGTGCCCGCCGGTGGTGAGCTGGAAGGCGAACAGCGGGTCGACCATCGCCCGGGCGGTCACGGTCGAGGCGGCCACGCAGGTGTTGTGCTGGCCCTGGTCCCACGCCACGCCCCCGTAGCCGGTCCCGTTCTGGCCGGGCGCGGCCGAGTCCAGCTGCACCGGGGAGATCCGCGCCGCCAGCCAACCGGGATCGTCCGCGTGACCGTGGATCTGGTCGTCGAAGGCCTTGATCTCGTCGTAACTGTGCCCGGCGGCCAGCGCCTTCATCAGGTAGGCGCGCTCCTCCGGGGACTTGCTGCCGGCCAGCAGCTGGTCGAACCGGGCCCGGTCGGCGTCGCTCATCTGGTCCATCAGCTGGGCGGCCCGGGTGGCGTTGGCCTCGGTCAGGATGGTGCCGTCCCCCTGGTTGCCGCCGACGAAGGCGTCGACCAGGACCAGCTTGTCCTCCGCACCCAGGCCCTTGTTCTTGAACTTGCCCGCCAGCGCCTTGTCCGCGATCGCGTTCAACTCGCGGGCGGCCGTCCGACCCGCGTTCTCGGCCTTCACCGCGGCGTCGTAGATCGACTTGATGCCCTCCTTCGCCTTGGCGTGGGCGCTGTGCATCTTGTCGTCGTCCCAGTTGATCGGGTCCGGCGCGCCGGCGACGGTGATGTCGTGCAGCAGCTTCAGCGCCTCGCCCAGCGGAGCGGCGCCCTGCCCGTGCAGGGTCTGCGCCTCGCTCAGCGCGGTGGCCAGCGTGCTGAGCTGCTGGCGGCCCTTCTCCATCGCGTCGCGGCAGCGCGTCAGGTCGTCGGCGGAGGCCTTGACCACCTCGGCGGCCTTCTCGCCGACCTGCCCGGTCCAGGCGTCCGGCAGGTGCTGGGAGCTGACCTGCGCCACCTTGGTCTGGATCTGGTCCAGCTGGCCGACCGCCTTGTAGTAGGCGGCGGCGAGGTCGCCGACCTTGCCGGAGTCGCCCTTGGGGGCGGGCAGCTGCAGGGCGTCGTGGACGGCGTACTTGAGATCGCCCGCGCCCCACATGCCGTGCGACTCGTCGATGGTCTTCTTCAGCTTCTCGGCCTGCTGCCGCTGGGTGCCCGGGTCGAGGCCGAGCGGATTGAGCTCGTGGTCGGGCACGGTCAGGCCCCCGGCTTCTGGTACTGCTGCTCGACGCCGCCGTCCGTCGTGGTGTAGTTGGCCGCGGTGGTGTGCACCTTGCCCCCGAGGTCGGTCAGCGCGTCGAGGTTCACCCCGAGCTCGTCCTGCCAGGCCGACCAGAAGGCCTTGGCCGCGTCACCCGCGTACTCCCCGAGCACCGCCGGGTCCGACATGTTCAACTTGCCCAGGGTGTCCTTGACCGAGCGGACGTCCTGCCCCGCCGCGATCAGCCGGTCACCCGCGTCCCCGAGCTTGTCCGGATGCGCACCGAACCCCGTCCCGGCGCCGTCGCTACCCATGCCGCTCCCCCGATTCCCCGTCATACCGTCCGAAGATCGCCGGTCAGCATAGCGGCAGTTCTGCCGCCTCCCAGTGGGGAGAACGGCGGAGTGGAGGGGTGTCCGCACAACCCGCCGAATCTGTACGGAACGGGCACAGGATGAGGAAGAAGCCTTGGGGAACCGAACGCTCGAACAGCGGAGCCCCGCCCCCGCTCCCTCCAGTAGGTGCGGAACTTGCGCCTGGTCGCCTCGTCGGTCGCGTACACCCGGGCCTCGGTGGTCAGGAGCCGGCCGTCGTAGCGGACGTTCATGGCGATCTTGAGGAATCCGGGTTCGTCGCACACCGCGAGCGCCTCGGCGATCGACCCCTGCGGCTTCGGCCGCTCCTGCAGGCAGTCCAGCGCGACGAACAGGAACTCCCGGTCCCCGGCCTCGACCACCTCCCCCGCGCCGCCGAGGAAGTCGGAGACGATCCGGCGCTCGGGCGACACATCGGCCTTCGTCAGGGACATCAACGCGCGTGAGAGCGGCGCCTCGCCCCAGGTCGTCTCCATCACCGCGCGCATGACCTGCTCGGGGGTGGCCCGCCCGGGCACGGGCACACCGTGCGACTCGCGAAAGTGCCAGTGCGGTAGCACGTAATCTATCGTCGCGGCGCGCTGCTCGCCCATCGCACTCTCCAAGCGGTAGTGGTGCAGTCCTGTCCAAGTCCTCCCAGAAATAACGAGGTTGCGGCAATGCCGTATCGAACACCCTTAACCGGCGTGGCCAGGGCCCTGTGCGGGGCCGGCGCCGCGGGCGCACTGACTGCCGGCATCGCCACGGCGGCGGACGGGGGCTGGCTGTCGGCCGTCACCATGGTGACGGCATCCGTCATCACTCTCACGGCGGTCGGCTGGTGGCGGCGGGACCCGTCCCGGCTCCACCGAGCGGCGACGACCGTGGCCGTCTGTTCCGGCGTCGGCACGCTCCTGACCTTCCCCGGCCGGCCGATCAGGGCGGACTCGCCCGCCGCCCCGCTGATGTCGGTGGAGTACCTCGCCGTGCTGGGCCTGATCTTCGTCGTCACGCGTCTGTTCCCGCTGCGGCGGGCGGCCTCGCCGTGGCTGCTGCTGGGGACGGCCGGATCCACGCTGGTGCTGCGGGCGCAGGTGTTCGAGAGCTTCCCGGAGGCGGTCGGGCAGTGCGCCTTCCTCTCGGTCGGCGTGCTGGGTGTGGGAGCGGTCGGCGCCTACCTGTGCCGGCTCGACGACCAGAGGATGAACTCGGTCCAGGCCGCCCGCCGGGCGCAGCGCATCGAACTCGCCCGGGATCTGCACGATTTCGTCGCCCATGACGTTTCGGGCATCGTGGTGCTGGCCCAGGCCGCGCAGGTCATGTCGGCCCAACAGCCGCAGCAGGTGCTCGCGTTGCTCGAACAGATCGAGGCCGCGGGTCAGCAGGCGCTGAAGTCGCTGGACCGTACCGTGCACATGCTGCATCACACCGACGAGGGCACCGGCCCTGCGCAGGCGGCGCCGAACGGCCGGCCGGGTTCGTACGGGCTGGACGACATCACCGAGGTCGTCGACCGGTTCCGGGCCACGGGACAGGCGGCCGTGGAGCTGGACCTCGGGCTCGCCCCGGAGGCGGCCGTCCAGGTCCCCCGCGAGGTGGCCGGCACGGCCCACCGCGTCATCGTCGAGGCGCTCACCAACATCCGCCGGCACGCCCCCACGGACACCGATGTGCGGATCGCCGTGGAGCCCGGCGGTCACGGCGGGGTGCCCGGGCTTACCGTCACCGTCACCAACACCCTGTGGGACGAGGCCTCCGTCGGCCACCTGAACGACGGCGGCCGACGCGGCGGCCTCGGGCTGGTCGGCCTGGCCGAACGGGTCGAGGCCCTGGGCGGGACGCTCGACGCCGGTCCGTACGGATCCGGGAGCTGGCGGCTGCGCGCCGTGCTGCCGTTGGGCGCCCCGGAGCGGCCGGTGGGCCCGGCGGTCGCCTGAAGCACCGTCACACCACCGGCGCCGACGTCAACGGCGCGATCGTCTTCGTCACGGACAGCCGTGACCTGCCGCCGCGGGAGCCCGGTGCCGGCCGGCGAGGAGTCGGATGGCACCGGGCGGTGCGGGGCGGCCCCGGCTTCAGCGGTAGAGGAAGCCGGACAGCAGTGGGAGCCCGCCGAAGGGGTCGGATCCGGCCACGCAGGCGTCCTTCTTGACGAACCGCTTCACGTAGGCGGCCCCGTCGGTGCCACCGGAGGCGGGCGTGTCCGAGGGCAGGTAGTTGCGCGCGAAGCGGTAGTGGCCGCCCCGCCACTTGGACAGCGCCCGGTCCAGCTCGTGCCAGCCGGCCGCGAGGCGCGCGTTCCCGGTGTCCGCGAGTACGGCGGACAGCGGCTGATGGTCCCTGATCTCAGGGGCGTTGAGCATCTGGAGATGCTCGACGGAGCCGAACACCTCGGCCTTGCGCGGGTCGTACCCGTACACCGAGATCTCCATGGCGTGGTAGTTCAGCGACTGGACCGCGCTGGCCGCGCCGGTGTAGTTCCGGAAGGTCATGAACCCTTTCGGGGTGAGGGTGAGCAGTACATGGAACACGTCGCCGAGCAGACGCGCACACGCCCCGGCCAGTTCCAGCCGGGTGCCGGCCCGGGCCGGGAACTCGTCCTTGGTGGCGGCCACTTCCACCGCGAGCCGGCGCACCAGGAAGAACAGGTTCTCGCAGGACTGGACGGAGCGCAGGAAGACGTTCTCCTCGTGCACGGTGGACCGGGGGAAGCGGGTGCACTCGGCGAGCAGCGCCGTGCGGCGGCCCAGCTGCGGGTCGACCGCCGCCCGGTCGACGAGATCGCCGACCCCGATCCGGAGCAGCGGGTCGACGACGACGGCGCGCACCGCGGCGAGCGTCTCGTCCAGGCGCTCGATCCGCTCGTCGCCGCACTCCGGCCGGATGCCCGCCCGCCGGGCCTCGCGCTCCACCTCGGCCAGGTCGGTCAGGGTGGTGTGCAGGGCCAGCAGCGCCCCGGCGACCGGATCGTCCGGGAAGAGGTCGAGGAACCAGCCGTAGACGTGCAGGCAGGTGTACCGGTAGTACTCCGGTATCTCCAGTTCACGGCTCACCGAGCGGGTGAGGAGCCGGGTGACTTCGTCGGTGCCGGTCGCGGTCGGGGGAAGCGCGTCGTGCAGCGCGGCGAGTGACGCCGCCTCGGCCGGTTCCAGGCCGGCCCGGCCGCGCATCCGCTGAAGCGCCGCGGCCTCTTGTTGCCGGGGGGTCAGCAGGGCGTCGATGGTGCTCGTGGCGACGGTCAAGACCTTCTCCCCATCACGAGGTGCTTGTCCCAGGTGGAGCGGTGCACGGTGCAGTCGCCGAAGCCGGCCTCCTTGAGGAGTGCCGTGTACTCGGCCGCGGTACGGTGTCGCCCCTGGGTCTCCACGTGCATCGAGAGGTTCATCGCCGCGGTCGCCAACGGCCCGCCGTCCTCGTCGAAGAGCCGCTCCATGAGCAGCACCCGGCCACCGCTCCCGCACGCGTCGTACGCCATGCGCAGCAGCTCGACGCAGGTCGTGTCCTCCCAGTCGGAGAGGATGTAGCCGAAGGAGAGGCAGTCGGCCAGCGGCAGCGCGTCCTCGAAGAAGTCGCCCGGGGTGAAGCCGAGTCGGTCGCCGAACCGCCCGGCCTCGCGGGTGCGGTCCAGGAACGGGCCGACCTGCGGCAGGTCGAAGACGGTGACGCTCAGCTGCGGGTACCGCTTGAGCACGGCCACCGCGAAAGCGCCGCTGGCGCCGCCCACATCGACCAGGGTGCGGACGTCGTCGAGCTCGGCGAGCTGCACCAGCTCACCGGACACCCCGAAGCTCAGCTGCCACATGGCTTCCAGGAAGGCCTCGGTCGCCGCCTCGTCCCGGTAGATCGTCTCGAACGGGGCCGGCAGTTCGGCGTCGACGGCGGCCTTGCCCCGCGCCAGGTAGTGCGAACCCACCCTGGACGACGTGTACATGGCCCTGAATCACTCCAGTCCCGCTAGGTAGGGAGTCCCTCGATGACCATCGTCACCAACCGGGCGCCGGAGCGCCCGGACCTCCGGGCCGACCGGCCCACCCACCGCTACCAGGGATCGGGCATCGGACGGCAGATCCTCGTGCTGTCCGGCCGGTCGCTGCGGGCGCTGCGCGACCCCGCCCTGGTCGTGCCTGGTGTGCTCGAACCCATCCTGATGCTGACCGTGTTCAGCCAGGTGTTCAAGAGCCTCGCCCAGACCTCGTCCTTCCCGGCCGGCGTCACCTACATCGACTACCTGCTGCCGGCCTTCCTGGTCACCAGCGCGGTCAGCGCCGCCCTCAAGTCCGGTGTCGCGCTGACCACCGAGCTCAACAACGGGATCGTCGCCCGTTTCCGCTCGATGCCGATCCGGCCCGCCTCGATCCTGATCGGCCGCAGCATCGCCGACACGGTACTCAGCGGTGTGAACATGCTGGTCATGGTGGTGGCCGGCGCACTGGTCTTCGGTTTCGATCCGGCCGGGGGCGTGCTGGGCGCGGCCGGCGCCCTGCTGATCGCCGTCATGCTCAGCTGGTCGCTCGGCTGGGTGTTCATGGCCTTGTCCGCGGTGCTGCGCCGTCCCGAGGCCATGCAGCCCATCGGAGGGATCGTCAATCTGGTGCTGCTGTTCGCCTCGAACGCGTTCGTCCCGGTCGACGGCCTTCCCGGCTGGCTGCGGGCCTTCGCCGAGGTCAACCCGATGTCCCACGCGATCACCGCGGCACGGGAGCTGGCCCTGGGTGAGGCGCACCTCAGCAGCCTCCTCGTCCCGCCCGCCATCTGCGTGGTCATCGTCCTCGTCGCCGCTCCGCTGGCCGTGCGCACCTTCCGCCGGGTCCGCTGACCTTCGCACCCAACGCCTCGGGCCGCAACCCTCCATGGTTGCGGCCCGAGGCGTTGGGGTGTCGTCGACGGTGGTTCACCCCCGGTGGCAGTACCCGCAGGTCCCGCGCCGGCGCAGGTAGTAGGCGAAGGTGGCGGCGCCCAGCGCGGCGCCCCAGACGATCCACAGCATCCCCGGGTAGTTGGTTCCCCACCCCTGGGGCTGGTTCCCGCCCCGGATCATCATGACGCCACCGGGGATGAGCACCACCGACACGATCGAGGCGGGGATGATCGCCGTGGCGAGGTGGACCGGCTTGCCCGCCTTGAACCAGACCCACCGCGGCCAGACCTCGCCCCAGCGGTGGACCAGGCCGTGGGTCAGCACGCTCCCCAGGAACGACGCGATCGCCAGGCCGAGTCCGATCTCCAGCATGCCGGTCGTGTCCTGCATGTCCTTGAGGAACTCGTCGGTGATGCCGAGCGGGTAGCCGAAGTACCACGCGAGCCGGGTCACTTCGTACGGGATGGTGGACAGCACGCAGACCAGCACGGCCTTGCGTCCCCACCGCGCGGCGGCCTCCGCCGTGGTCCACGCCGCCGCCCGTCCGCCGCGGCCGCAGTGCACGCACAGCCCACGGGTACGCCGCTGGTAGGCGAGGGTCGCCGCGGTCCACAGCAGGCCGCCGACGAACAGGATGATCAGGTTGTTCCGGTGCCAGAAGAGGATCGAGCCGATGCCGCCGTCCTGGCCCGGCACTCCGGTGAAGGCGAACACCAGCCAGAGGGGGGCGAAGATGGCCAGGGCCAGCATCGTGTAGTCCCCGAGGACCAGGGTGAACGCGATGGCCTGGGTCCAGCCGATCACCAGCAGCAGGCGGCGGGCGCCCCTGGTGGTCCCCCGCTGCCGTGCCATGAGCACACCGGCGACCACACCGATCAGGCCGACCGCGGCGATCACCGGAGCGACCACGGCGGCCGGGCTCGGCTCGAGGAGGGACCCGGACGAGTGGTCCTCGGCGACGTGCGCGAACGGGTAACCGGCCCCGCCCAGGGCCCAGTACAGCCCGGCCGCGCCGTAGAGCAGCGACCACACGGCCGCCGCGTACCCGGCCCAGTCCGGCCAGCCCGACCACCAGCGGCGCCTGGCCACGACGTCGGGCGACACCTGCCGCTTGCTCTCGACCTTCACCGAATGCGCCATCGCGCTGGTCCTCCTTCGCCCCGCCCCGAGGCGGTGGTTGTTGCCGTGAGTACAGGATTCCGGCGCACAGGTGTCGGGCACATCTACCGATCGGGAGAGATCGGTGGGCCGGAACCGTTTCGCCGGCCGCCCGTCCAGCGGCGTCCGGCGGCGTCCGACATGACGGCAGGGGCGGGGGGGGGGGCCCCCCCCCCCCCCCCCCCCCCCCCCCCCCGGGGGGGGGCCCGCCCCCCCCCCCCGCGGGGGGGGGCCCCCCCCCCCCCCCCCCCCCCCCCCCCCCCCCCCCTGCCGTCGGGTGTCAGCCCTCCAGTTCGCGCAGCTTCTCCCGGACCGCCCGGGCGACCTCGGCCACATGGCCGGTGCCGAGCAGCTGCCGGTGCTTGCAGCCGATCTCCCTGACCTCGACGCCGGCCGGCGCGGTCCTTCGTCCGCACCGTCCACCGGTACCGGCCGCCGTCCTTCAGCAGGCCTGCAGGAACCTGCCAACGGGGGGAGTCGATCCAGCCGGACGAGGTCACCTGGCCGGTACGCGGGCTGTCGCCGGTGCCGATCACGAACTCGTAGGCGGACGCGGCCGACTGTCCCGTGGCGGCCAGTTCGGGCCGGGGGTCGGCCAGGGTGGCGCCGTCGACGGGGCCGGCCGGAGCGGTCGCGGGCCCGCCGTCCAGGGCCGGCCCGGACGCCTCGCCGAATGCCCCGTCAGGCCAGGCCGGCTGGTCCGGGGCCCCCTCCGCGGCGGACAGCCACCCCACCCTGGTCGCATCACCGTGCGATCCGGATCCGGACGCCGCGGGGGCCTCGGCGCCGAGCAGCGCGAAGGACAGCGCCGCCGTCGCCGCGGTCGCCACCAGCGCTTTGAGTTTTCCGGCGTGAGCCATGCCAGGTCACCAACTCCGTACCATGGGATACGCGCCGCGCCCGCGGCGCTCAAGGTCCAACTGCCCCGATGCTGGCAGCGGTTGAACCACGGCCGAAGCCCACAGAGAATCTTTGAATAAGGCACCGGTGGCCGATCGGCGCGATCGGCCACTACGGTACCTACCGTGACGACCCGCATACTCCTCGCCGACGATCAGGAATCCGTACGCATGGGATTTCGCCTGATTCTGGACTCCCAGCCGGACATGGAGGTCATCGGCGAGGCCGCCGACGGCCTGCAGGCCCTTGAACTGGCGACCGAACTGAAGCCGGACGTGGTACTGGCCGATATCCGCATGCCGCGCATGGACGGCTTGGAGCTCACCCGGCGGCTCGCCGGGCCGCAGGCCGAGAATCCGGTGCGGGTTGTCGTCGTGACGACGTTCGGACTCGACGAATACGTCCACACCGCGCTGCGCAACGGAGCCTGCGGGTTTCTGCTCAAGCGCTCCGGCCCCACGCTGCTCGTCGAGGCGGTACGTGCCGCGATGGAGGGCGACACCCTGATCAGCCCCTCACTGACCGTCAGCCTGCTGCAACACCTCCAGGAAGCCAAGCCCGCGCCCACGCAGCCCGTCGACGTGCTGACGGAGCGGGAGCGGGAGATCGCCCTGCTGGTCGCCAAGGGCCTGACCAACGCGGAGATCGGGGCCGAGCTGTTCATCTCGGCCGGCACCGCCAAGACCCACATCGCCAACGTCCAGCGCAAGCTGGACGCCCGCAACCGGGTCGGCATCGCCGCCTGGGTGTGGGACAGCGGCCTGGCGCACTGAGCGGTACCCGCGGAGCGGCCCGGCGCCGGGCCGGTGCACACGGCCCGGCGCCGGTCGACTCACACCGTACAGACGCCCTTCATACTGTCGATGAGGGCCAGCACGGCCCAGGCGGACGGCAGGATCATGCGCCCCTCCCGGGTGAGTCTCGCCCCCGTCGAATCACGGGTGAAGAGCTGGGTGCCCAGCGTCTGCTCCAGGCACTTGATCTGGTAGCTGATGGCAGGCTGCGAATATCCCAGTGCTTTCGCGGCCTGATCCATCCGGCCGATTTCAGCAACAGACACAAAGGCACGGAACTCACGCTCGTGCATCTATCCCCCTGTCGATCGACGGATCACAAGCGTCTCCACCGGCTCCCCGCGTACTACCGCCAGATCCCAGTGAATTCGACTCCATATCAGCTCACTTGAAGTAACGGGGCAATGGCTGATGCAGGAAGCTGCAACTCTCCTGCCCGCCTGCCCGCCTGCCCGCCGCACGGCCAGGCCGTCAGCACGTCGAACCGGGCTCCCCGGCGGGCCCGCCCCGATCGGGCGCGGGCCCGACCCACTTCGAACTCTTGGAAACACGCCTGCGCCCAACGGCGTGCACCCCTAACGTCCGAGAAAAGCGCAACTGCCGGAGCCGAAGGCACGGAGGACGGACATGACAGGCACCCGGGCACTCTCCAAGTACTGGATGCTCACCAATGACTTCACCCAGAACCCCTTCCCGGTCCTTGAGTACGTACGGCGCGAGAGCCCGGTGCGCGAACTCTCCATGCCCGGTGGCGGACGGGCCTGGGTGGTGACCCGCTACGAGGACGCCAAGGCCGCGCTCGCCGACCCCCGGCTGAGCCGCGACATCCATGTCCACTACCGGCTGATGTCCGAACGGACCGGCCGCACCCTGACGCCGCCGCCCGAGGAGGCGAACCACCTCGCCAATCTGGAGCCGCCGCGCCACACCCCGCTGCGCCGGGCGATCAGCTTCGCCTTCACCCCGCGCCGGGCGGAGGCCCTGCGCCCGCGCGTCGAGGAGATCGCCGACGACCTGCTCACCCGCCTGGCCGGGCAGCCCCGCCCCGATCTGATCGCCGGGTACGCCGACCCGCTGCCCGTCATCACCATCGCCGAGCTGATGGGCGTACCGGCCGACGCCTGGCCGGACTTCCTGCGCTGGTCGACCGCGCTACGCACCCACTCCCCCACCGAGAGCTCCGGGGTTCTGGACAGCAGCATCCAGGAACTGTCCGGCTACATGGCCGAGTTGATCGCACGCAAGGAGCGGGAGCCGGGCGAGGATCTGCTCTCCGCACTGATCCACGCCGACGAGGAGCGCCGGCTGACCAGCACCGAGATCCTCTCCACCGGCTTCGCGCTGATGACGGGCGGCAACGACACCACCGCCAGCCTGGTCGGCGGGGTGATCGCAGCGCTGCTCACTCATCCGGCGGAGCGGGCCGCGCTGCTGGCGGAGCCCGGCCGCTGGAGCAAGTCGATGGACGAGCTGATCCGTTACGTCAGCCCCATCAGCAATGCCCTGCAGCGGGTCACCACCGAACCGGTCGAGCTGGGCGGGGTGAGCATCCCGGCGGGTGAGGTCGTCATCATCAGCGTGCTGTCGACCAATCGCGACCCGCACCAATTCCCGGACGACCCCGACCGGTTGGACCTGGACCGGCACAAGCCGGCCCACCTCAGCTTCGGCTTCGGCATCCACTACTGCTCGGGCGCCCATCTGGCGAAGGTCATCACCGAGATCGGCGCCCGACGGCTCTTCGACCGGTTCCCCGATGTCACCCTGGCCGTGGACCCGTCACAGCTGCGCTACCAGCTCAGCCCGGTGGTCCGGCCGCTGGAGGCACTGCCCGTCCGGCTCTGAGCCCACCCGGTCAGGTGGGCCGGCGCATCGCCGTGTACAGCGCCCTCAGCATGAGGATCGCACTCACCACCAGCACGTGGTAGCCGAGCAGCGGGAACAGCTCCAGCTGCCCGGTCACCCGTGGCCCCTTGCCGGTGCCGAACACCACCAGCATCACGCCCATCAGCCCGGTGCAGGCGGCCAGCAGGGTGACCGTGACCTGGTGGATCAGCCCGGAGACGAAGCGCCGCTCCCGCTCGTCGGCGAGGACCCGCACCCGCACCCCGAGTCGTCCCTCCTCCAGGGAGGCGCTGATGCGCTCGGCCCTCCGGGGCAGCCGACGCAGCATCGGCAGGACGGCGAGGAACTCCTGCACGGCGCTCTGCGCCAGGGAGGCGTAGCCGGACGGCCCGCCCCTGCCCGTGGGCCGCCCGCTCCCGGAGCGCGCGGCACCGAAGGTGAACCGGTCGGTGAGCCTGCCGACGGCGAACGCCCGGGCCTCGTCGAGCAGATTGAAGTCGGGCTCCAGCTGGGTGAGCGTGCCCTCGATGGTGGCCAGGGCCCGGAAGCACGCGGCGACTTCGGGCGGCACGGCGAGCCCGAAGCGGGTGAGCATGCGAAACAGCGCGGTGAACATGTGGGTGTCCGCCTGCGCGCCCGCTCCCAGGTGGCGGGCCATGAAGCGCCCCAGCTCCTTCTCCAGCAGCAGGGCGTCGGGTATCAGGTCGTCGTCGGTGGTGGCCCTGGTGCCCAGCAGGCTGAGCAGGGCGTCGTGCAGCCCGGCCGGGTCGCCGCGGTCGACGGCCACCAGCAGTTCGTGGATGGAGAGCCGAACGGACGGGTCGATGCGGCCCACCGAGCCGAAGTCGATCATGCCGATCCGCCCGTCGTCGAGCAGCAGCAGGTTGCCCGGGTGAGGGTCGGCATGGAAGACGCCGACCTCCAGGATCTGATGGAGGACGGCGGTCAGGATGGTCCTGGCCAGTGCGCGGCGGTCCAGGCCCGCCGAGTCGGCGACGGGACCGGCCCGGTCGAACGTGACGCCCTCCAGCCACTCCTGCACCAGGACCCGGGCCGAGGTGTACTCGTAGTACACCTGCGGGATCCGCACCGGCGCGTCGGGTTCGAGTCCCCCGCTGGCGCCCGCGACCGCCCCCGAGTTCCGGGCCTCGATCCGGAAGTCCAGCTCCTCGCGCAACGATTCGGCGAATCCGTCGCCCAGTTCGCGCAGGCCCAGGGCCTGCGCGGAGCGCGCCCTGGTCTGCAGGCCACGGGAGATGGCGAGAATGATGTCGAGGTCGCGCTCGACCGCCTCACGGATCCCCGGACGCTGGACCTTGACGATGACGGTGGGACCGCCGATCAGCCGAGCCCGGTGCACCTGGGCGATGGAGGCGGCGGCGAGCGGCTTGTGCTCGATCCACTCGAAGACCTCCGCGAGCGGCTTGCCCAGCTCCTCCTGGAGGACGACCTCGATCTCCGGCCAGGACTCGGGTGGCACGTCGCTCTGCAGCCGGCTCAGCTCGTCGATGAAGTGCGGCGCCAGCAGATCGCGACGGGTGGACAGGACCTGGCCGAACTTGATGAGCGCCCCGCCGCACTCCTCCAGGGCCAGCCGTAGTGACCTGGCGGACTGCTCCCCGAATTCACCGGGCTGCAGCGCCCGGTCCCAGCCGGCGCGGCCGCGCAGCATCCGGCTCAGGCCGTGCCGCATGAAGATCCGGCTGATCTGCGAGTAGCGGCGTGCCCGGCCCAGCCGCCGGCCCATGCCGCGCAGCGCCTGCAGGGGCCGCGCCCAACTCCCGTACGGGACGAAGACCTCGGCGAACACCAGACAGGCCATCGCGGCGAACAGGGACAGCGCGATCTGAAGGGTGCTGAGCGCACCGAGGTTGTCCTTGTTGTGCACCGCCCGCCCGAAGGCCGTCAGTGTGCTCAGTCCCACCAGCCCGGCAGCCAGGGCGCGAAGCGGACCGACGCTGACGCCGAGCAGCCGACGCGAGGCCACCGACACCCCGAAGACGACGATCCCGAGGGTGACCGCGACCGCCAGCACGATGAAGAGTGCGAGGGACATGTCGTCGATCCCACCGGCAGCCAGAACGGCCATGAGGTGCTCCCTTGCTAGGTCGCCCGCCACCCTAGGCCGCGGCCCCCGACCCGGCTCAGATCCCTGGCAGCTTCATGCAACCCCGCACCTCCGGCGCGCCACCATCCTGCCAGCGGCCCCGGTCCCTGACGGAACGGCAGGAAGGCCGTTCCCGCCGTCCGGCGGAAACGGCCTTCCCTTCCGGGAGACAGACGAGGACACCCTGGTACGGCTGCTCACCCGGCTGTGGCTGCGTGCGATCGGCGTCGACCTCGACACTGTCGAGCAGGCCGGGCGCGGTCGGCGCGGCGGTCGGCGCCCTCCGGACTCCGTTGACAGGGACGCCGACTCGATGCCTGACTGTAGTAGCGTGCGCGCGATGGTTACATTCGGGAGTCGAATTGTTACGCTGCGAAGCTGTCTGCAAGCGTTACGGCGCAGGCCGGTGGATCCTCAGCGATGTGGACATGAAGGTCTCCGCCGGCGACGTGGTCGCGGTGGTCGGCGCCAACGGTTCCGGGAAGTCAACTCTGCTGAAGATCCTGGCCGGGCTGTCGCAGCCCACGTCCGGTACGGTCTCGGCCCGACCGCCGGCCATCGGGTACGTACCGGACCGTTTCACGGCGCACGAACGCGTCTCGGCGATCTCCTACCTCACCCACATGGGACGCATCCGAGGCATGTCGACCTCCGCCGCCCGCGCCCGGGGAGGCGACCTGCTGGAGCGGCTGGCCCTCGTCGGCGGTCCGACCGCGTCGCTGCACACGCTCTCCAAGGGCAACGCGCAGAAGGTCGCACTGGCCCAGGCCCTGCTCGTCCGGCCCGACCTGCTCGTCCTCGACGAGCCCTGGTCGGGCCTGGACGCCTCGGCCCACGGCGTCCTGGGCGAGTTCATCGACGAGGCGGCCGCCCACGGCGGCGCGGTGGTCTTCACCGACCATCGCGAGGCGATCACCGGGACGCACGCCAACGGCGCCTACGCCATCACGGACGGCAGGGTCACCTGGCGGGGCGCCACACAGCCCGGGGGCCCCGCCCCGATGGTGGAGCTGGTCCTGACCCCGCCGGCCACCGGCACCGTTCCGGCCGAGCTGGACTGGTGCGCGCTCCCGGGCGTGGTGGACGCCGCCCGCCGGGGCCGGGACATCGCCCTGCGGGTGGCCCGGGAGCACTCGGACACCGTACTGATGACGGCACTGCAGCACCTCTGGTCGGTGGACGCGGTGACCAGGGCCGCGCACGACCACGGTTCCCGGACCGACGACGACGCCAGGAGTGTCGCCCGATGATCTCCCTGGTCCGCTACATGTGCACGGTTCTGCTGCTCTCCCAGCGCTACCTCGCGCCGCTGCTCCTGTTCGTCGGCCTGGCCGCCGTGCTGACCAGCAGCGACACCGGTCCGCTCGCCGCCACCTACTCCGCGGTGGCCGCCTCCATGCTGCTGTGCTCCACCTGGCTCACCATGGCGCTGATCGGCCTGGAGGACCCGCCGCACCGCTCGATCGTGGTCGTCAGCGCGGGCGGCCACCTGAGGGTCCTGCTCGGATCGGTCGCGACCGCCGCCGCCTGGTGCCTGCTGCTGACGGTGGCCGGCCTGGGGCTGCCACTGCTGTTCGGGACGCACACCGTCGGCCCCGCCGACCTGGCCCTCGGTACGGAGGCCCAGCTCGTCAGCGCCTTCTCCGGCATGGCCGTCGGGCTGGTCTGCTCCCGGCTGGTGTTCCGGCGGCAGGGCTACGCGCTCGTCGTCGCCCTGGTGCTCCTGCTGGCCGTCATGCTCGGCAAGGGCGTGTCCCCGGTCAACGTCATGCTGACCGACCTCCAGCACACGTCGAACTCAGCGGACGTCCTGGGTTCCACGAGCGTCCTGGTCGCCGCCGCCGCGCTGCTGCTCGCGGTGGGAACGGCCGTCACGCACGCGATCACCGCCAGGAAGAGCTGAGCCGACCGCTGAGGGGACGTCCCGCACCGGGCACGGTTCGGAGCGGAGCAGCACGGCCGTGCGGATCATTCGGATTCGCTGCGCGGGGAGGGCCGGACAACCGGCCCTTCCCGCTCGGCGCCTTCGCCGTGCCCGTGCGGTCAGCGCAGCCGGTCGTCGACCAGCCGGGCGAGGCGGCGGACGCCCTCGTCGACCTGCTCGGGAGTCAGCAGGCTGACCGAGAGGCGGAGCTGATGGGCTGCCTCGGGTGCGTCGTGGAAGTGGTGCATCGGGGTCCAGAGCACCCCGTAGTCCCGGGCCGAGAGCTCCAGCAGCTCGTCATCCGCCCGGAACGGCACGGTCACCACCAGGAAGAAGCCGCCACTCGGGGTGTTCCAGTGCACCCCGGAGCCCGCCGGGAAGGCCTCGGCCAGGCCGGCCAGCAGGCGGGCGAGATTGTCCCGGTAGAGGGCGATCTCGCGCTCGTTGGCCTTGAGCAGGCTCCCGTCGTGCTCCAGCAGCTTGCCGGCGATCACCGCCTGGGCGATCGGCGGGGTGTTCACCGTCAGCATGCTCTTGATCTTGGCGAGCTCGTCCGCGAACAGTGAGACGGCTCCGGACGGCCCGCTGACCAGCTGATCGGCGAGCACGAAGCCGACCCGGGCGCCGGGCAGGCCCGTCTTGGCGTAGGAGCCGAGGTAGACCACACGGCGGCGGGTGTCCAGTGCCTTCAGCGTGGGCGGTCGGTCGGCCCCGGCCGAGAACAGCCCGTACGGGTTGTCCTCCAACAGCAGCAGGTCCTCCCGCTCGGCCAGTTCCAGCAGCGCGTGCCGGGTGGCCAGGTCCAGGCTGAGGCCCGACGGGTTGGAGTGGTCGGCCAGCAGGTAGCAGGCGCGCGGGCGCAGGCCCTCGGCGCGGGCCTGGCGGACGGTCACGGCGAGGTCGTCCAGGTCCAGGCCGTCCGGGCCGCTGCGTACGGTACGCACCGGCAGGTCCGCCAGCCTGGCCGCGCCGGTCAGGCCGACGTACGTGGGGGCGACGGCGAGCACCACGTCCCGGTCGTCGGTGCGCAGCGCGCGCAGCACCAGGAACATCGCCTCCTGGCAGCCGACGGTGACGACCAGCGCCTCGGGGTCGGCCTCGATGCCCTCGTCGACCGCCAGGTTGCGGGCGACCAGGTCGTGGATGATCCCCTTGGTCCGGCCGTACTGGTAGAACGCCCGCCGGGCCTGCGCCGGGCTGAGCCCCAGCTCGTCCGTCAGGTGGCTCTCGAAGCGGCGCAGGTAGCGGTGCACCTCCTCGATGTCGAAGAACTCCTCGTACGGCCGCCCGGCCGCCAGTGAGAGGGCGTCCGGGTAGCGCCCGGCCACCTCGTTGAGGAAGTTCATCGACTCCAGGGCCGGGTCGGCGAGCGAGGAGTGCAGGTGGGCCAGCTCCAGCTGGCCCGGCGTGGACGGCGTGGTGTCGGTCATGAGTGCTCCCGAGGGCATGGGCGCGGCCGGGTGACGGTGCGCAGGGTCCGGGCGTCGGCGGGCGAGGCGCAGCCGGCGAGGCCGAGGGCGTCGTCGAGTTCCGCCGCGAGCAGGCCGAGCACCTGCTCCGCGCCGCTCTCGCCGTCCGCCGCGAGGCCCCAGATGAGCGGGCGGCCGACCAGGACGCCGTCCGCTCCCCGGGCGAGCGAGCGAAGGACGTCGAGGCCGCTGCGGATGCCGCCGTCGAGCAGCACCTGGCAGGTGTCGCCGACCGCTTCCCGGGCTTCTCCGAGCAGGTGGACGGCCGGGACGGCCCCGTCGAGCTGGCGTCCGCCGTGGTTGGAGACCACCACCGCGTCCACACCCAGCCCCGCGGCCAGCGCGGCGTCCTCGGGCGCGAGGATGCCCTTGAGGATGATCGGCAGCCGGGTGGTGCCCCGCAGCTCGGCGACGTCGTCCCAGGTGAGGTCGGGTGCGAAGGCCAGCGCGGTGTGGGCGGCCACGGCGGAGCGGCCGGTGCCGGCGTGGTGGGCGGCGGAGCCGGCCGCCTCGGTGAGGTTGGCGGCGGTGACCTCGGCGGGCAGGGCGAAGCCGTTGCGGATGTCCCGCAGCCGGCGGCCCATCCAGGGCACGTCGACGGTGAGCATCAGCGCGGTGCAGCCCGCCTCCTCGGCGCGCCGGATCAGGTCCAGGCGCTGGGCGCGGTCCTTCAACCAGTAGAGCTGGAACCAGGTTTCGGCGCCGGTCGCGGTGATCTGCTCGATCGGGAAGCTGCTCAGGGTGGCGGCGGTGAACGGCACGCCGGCCCGTCTGGCGGCCCGCGCGGCCGCCAACTCGCCCTCGGGGTGGGCGAGTCGGTGGTAAGCGACGGGAGCGACGGCGACCGGCATCGCGGCCGGGGCGCCGACCAGCTCGCAGCCGCTGGAGCGGGCGGACACGTCCCGGAGCATCCGGGGCACCAGGTAGATCTCGTCCAGCGCGGCGCGGTTGGCGGCGAGCGTGGTCTCGGCGCCGCTGCCGCCCGCCACGAAGTCCCAGACCTCGGGCGGCAGTACGGCGGCGGCCCGGCGTTCGACGTCGGCGAGGCTGAGCGGCACGGGTCGGGTCACCGCTCGCTGCCGTCCCGCTTGAGCCGTTCCGCCTCGACCGCCTCGTAGAGCGCCTTGATGTTGGAGCTGCCGAAGGTCTCGGCGCCGATCCGCTCGATGACCTCGAAGAAGAGGGTCTTCCGCTCGTGCGCCGAGCGGGTGAAGATCTGGAACAGCTGGCCGCCGTGGTCCTCGTCGATCAGCAGGCTCAGCTCGCGCAGTTCGTCCACCGTGTGGGTCTTCGGGGTGACCCGCTGCGCGAGGGCGTCGTAGTAGGCGCCGGGGGTGGCGAGGAACTGCACACCGCGGTCGGCGAGCACGCGCACCGAGGCGACCGCGTCCGCCGTGCTGAAGGCCACGTGCTGGACGCCGGCGCCGCCGTGCTTCTTCAGGAAGGAGTCGATCTGGCCGGGGTCCGCGCTGGTGTCCGGCTCGATGACGGTGAACGTCACCTCACGCGAGATGCTCTGCACCACCTTGGAGTTCATGGCCTGGGTGCCGACGGCGATCCGCTCGGCGAAGGTCTGCTCGAAGCCGAGCACGCTGCGGTAGTACGCGACGGTCTGGTCCAGCTCGTCCGCGGGGACGACCACCGCGAAGTGGTCGACCTCCAGCAGTCGGGGCAGGTCGGCGCTCTCGTCCGGCTGCCGCTCGACCGGGCTGAAGCCGATCGGAAGGCGGGCGGGGTCGGCGGGGTCGCGCTGGACGAAGGTGTGCACGATGTCGCCGAACCCGGCGATGGTCGCCGTCACGGCGGGGTGCTCGCCCGGGTGCTCCTGCGGCGCGGCGACCGGGCGGCCGCCACGGCGCACGGCCTCGGCGAACGCCTCGGCGGCGTCCGTGGTGCGCAGGGCGATGTTGGCTATGCCGTCGCCGTGGGCGAGCACGAAGGCGGTCGCCGGGTGGTCGTCGACGGTCGCCTCGGTGAGCACCAGGGTGATCCGGCCCTGGACCAGCGCGAGGCTTCGGAAGCCCTCCGCCGGGGAGCCGGCGGCGCCGACCACGGTGAAGCCGTACCGGTTCCGGAAGTCGGCGGCCGCCGCCTCGACATCGGACACGTGCAACTCTACGTGATCGATGCCGAGATCGGCCGGGAAGGGGGCGGTTGGCATGGCAGACATGCGGGGAGGTCCTCTGCTCGATCGATGACCCGTCAGTGAACGCGACAGTAGTCGGCCGGGCTGAACCTCCTTACGGGCCGCCAACTCGGCGCGACGATGGACAACTTCCGACTCAGTCAAGGGAGTTGGAGACTCTTCGGCACACAGGCAAGTGGAGTCAACTCCTCCGGTTTCGTCAACGTTTCCCTGATCTTCATACCTGGTACGCCTCCGCACGATCTCTGCCCGCGCATCGACGGCTAGATTGATCACCACCACGAAGAGTGACTGAGCCTCCCGCCCCCGCGGCACGCCGTCCTCCGTGGTCGCGCAGGCGAGGCCGATGCATCGGCGGACCGCCGCGCCGCACCAACAACGCCGACGAACCGGAGCACTGAAGACATGTCGGACTCCCAGGCCGCCACCTGGCCGCTGCTTGCCGGACAGTCGGGCATCTGGTTCGCCCAGCAGCTCGACCTGACCAGCCCGGCCTACCAGGTCTCCGAGTGCGTCGAGATCCACGGCACCGTCGACCCGGTCCGCTTCGAGGCCGCGATCCGTCAGGTGCTCCGCGAGTGCGAGGCCTTCCGGCTGCGCTTCACCACCGTCGACGGCGAGACCCGGCAGGCCGTGAGCCCCGCCGACTCCGTGCGGCTCCGGTTCGAGGACGTCAGCGAGGCGGCCGATCCCTGGGGGGCGGCCACGGCCTGGATGCGGGCGGACCTGGCCCAGCCACTCGACCCCACCCGGGGCCCCGGCGTCGTCCAGGTGCTGTTCCGGGCCGCACCGGACCGCTGGTTCTGGTACCAGCGCGCCCACCACGCCCTGGTCGACGGCTTCTCCGGTCCGCTGATCGCCGCCCGGACGGCCGAGGTCTACACCGCCCTGACCGAGGGGCGCGAGCCGGACCCGGCAGGTGCGCTGCCGCCGTTCCGCCACCTGGTCGAGGAGGAGAGCGCCTACCGCGCCTCCGACCGACACGGGACCGACCGCCGGTACTGGCTGGAGCGGCTCGCCGACCGCCCCGAGCCGACCACCCTGGCCGGACGTACCGAGCCCGCCTCCCCGGCCCACCTGCGGCACGAGCTCCAGCTCACCGCCGAGCACGCCGACCTGCTGCGCGCGGCCGCCCGCCGGCTCGGCGTGAGCTGGTCGGTGCTGGTGCTGTCCGCCGCCGCGCTCTACACCGGGCGGTTGACCGGCGTCGACGAGGTCGTCCTCGGCCTGCCGGTGACCAGCCGGGTCGGCCCGTACGCCCGAGCCGTCCCCGGCATGCTGACCAACGTGCTGCCGCTGCGTCTGCCGGCCCGCCCCGAGCTGACGCTCAAGGAGCTGGTGCGCCGCACCAGCGCGAGCGCCCGTGCGGGGCTGCGCCACCAGCGCTACCGCTACGAGGACCTGCGCCGCGAGCTGGGCCTGGTCGGCGGCGCGGGCCAGCTGGTCGGCGCGACGGTCAACATCATGTCGTTCGACTACGACCTCTCCTTCGGCGGCCACCGGGCCACCTTCCACAACCTCAGCAACGGCCCGGTCGAGGACCTCGCCTTCGTGGTCTACGACCGTCAGGCCGGCCACGGCATGCGGCTGGTCGTGGACGCCAACCCGGCGGTCTACGGTGCGGACGAACTGGCCGGCCACGCCGAGCGCTTCCTGCGGCTGCTCGACACCCTGGCGGCGTACGACCCCGACCTCCCTGTCGCTCTGGTCGACCTGGCCGACCCCGCCGAGCGCGGGGAGCTGATCGCCGCCGGGACGGGCACCACGACCCCGGTCGCCCACACCACGCTGACCGAGGCGTTCCAGGCCCGCGCGGCCCGCACGCCCGAGGCCACCGCGCTGGTCTGCCGGGGCGTGGCCGTCTCGTACGCCGAGCTGGACGAGCGGGCCAACCGGCTCGCCCACCTCCTGATCGGACGGGGTGTCGGTGCCGAGGACGTGGTCGCGCTGGCCCTGCCGCGTTCCGTCGAGATGGTCGTCGCCCTGCTCGCCGTACTCAAGTCCGGCGCGGCGTACCTGCCGGTCGACCCGGCCTGGCCCGCCGAACGGATCGGCTACATGCTGGCCGACGCCCGCCCGGTCCTGGCCCTGGCCGTCCGGGAGACCGTGGCGGTGCTGAACGACGGCGTCACGGTGCTCGCGCTCGACGCGCCGGAGTCCGGCGCGGACGCGGCCGGGTACCCGGTCACCGCCCCCTCGGACACGGAGCGGCTCCGCCCGCTGCGGCCCGAGCACCCGGCGTACATCGTGTACACCTCCGGCTCGACCGGGCGCCCCAAGGGCGTGGTGGGCGTGCACGGCGCCGAGGTCAACCACCTCGCCGCGATCGCCCGGCGCCACCCCCACCTGCCCGGCCGCCCGGCCCTGGCCAAGAGCTCGATGAGCTTCGTCGACGGCTCCAGCGAGGTGCTCGGCTCGCTGCTGCACGGCGAGGGCATGATCCTGGCCGACGGCGAGCAGGCGAAGGACCCGGCCGCGCTCACCCGTCTCATCGCCGAGCACGGTGTCGGCCGCATCATCGTCGTGCCGAGCCTGCTCGCGGCGATGCTCGACGTCGCCGACCCCGCCACCCTCGCCTCCTGTGCGCTGTGGGTGACCACCGGCGAGAGCCTTCCGCCCCACCTCGCCACGCGCTTCGCCGAGCTGCTGCCCGCCGCGCGGCTGGTCAACTTCTACGGCTCGTCCGAGATCTGCGGCGACTCGGTCTCCGGCGACTGCGGCCCGGACCGGCAGCCGATCGGCCTGCCCTTCGACAACACCAGCGCGTACGTCCTGGACGGCGCGCTGCGCCCCGTCCCGGCCGGCTCGACCGGTGAGCTCTACGTCGGCGGGGCGGCGCTGTCCCGTGGCTACCTGCGCCGGGCCGGGCTGACGGCCGAGCGGTTCGTCGCCGACCCCAACGGCCCGGCGGGCAGCCGGATGTACCGCACCGGCGACCTGGCCCGGTGGGACGCGCGCGGCGAGATCGAGCTCCTCGGCCGGGCCGACGCGCAGGTCAAGGTACGTGGCAACCGGGTCGAGCTCGGCGAGGTGGAGGCGGCACTGCTGCGCCACCCGGCGGTGCGCCGGGCGACCGTCCTGGTGCGGGAGGACCGCCCGGGCGATCAGCAGCTGGTGGGGTACGCGGTGCTCGCCGAGGGCGAGGCCGCCGAGCCGGAGGAGCTGCGCCGGCACGTCGCGCTCTCACTGCCGGACTACATGGTGCCCGGCGCGGTCGTGCCGCTGGCGGCCATTCCGCTGACCCCGAGTGGCAAGGTCGACCGAATCGCGCTGCCCGCACCCGAGTTCGCGGCCTCGGCAGCCGGGCGCGGCCCGCGTGACGAGCGCGAGGAACTGCTCTGCGCGGCTTTCGCCCAGACCCTCGGCCTGCCCGCGGTGGGCATCGACGACGACTTCTTCGAGCTCGGCGGCCACTCCCTGCTCGCCACCCGCCTGGTCAGCCGCATCCGCGCCGCACTCGGGGTCGAGCCGACGATCCGCGACCTCTTCGAGGCCCCCACCGTCGCCGCCCTCGCCGAACGCCTGAACGCCACCGTCGCCGCCCGCCCGGCGCTCACCGCCACCGAGCGGCCCGAGACCGTCCCGCTCTCCCCCGCCCAGCACCGGCTCTGGTTCCTCCACCAGCTCCAGACCTCCGGCAGCGCCTACCACCTCCCCCTGGCCGTCCGCCTCACCGGCACCCTCGACACCACCGCGCTCGACGCCGCCCTGGGCGACGTGGTGGCCCGGCACGAAGCACTCCGAACGGTGTTCGGCGAGGGCCCCGACGGGCAGCCCTGCCAACGCGTCCTGACCGACGCCCGGGTGACGCTGACCATCGCGGACACCACCGAGGCGGAACTTGCCGAGGCCCTGGCGGCCGAGGCCGCCCGCCCCTTCGACCTCACCGCCCGACCGCCGCTGCGCGCCCACCTGTTCACCCTCGGCGACGACGAGCACGTGCTGCTGCTCACCGTCCACCACATCGCCGCCGACGGCTGGTCCATGGCCCCCCTCGCCGACGACCTCACCACCGCCTACACCGCCCGCCTCGGCGGCGCGGCACCGCAGTGGACCCAACTCCCCGTCCAGTACGCCGACTACACCCTCTGGCAGCGCGACCTCCTCGGCGACGACACCGACCCCGACAGCCTCGCCGCCCGCCAGATCACCTACTGGCGCGACGCGCTGGCCGGGCTTCCGGAGGAACTGGAGCTCCCCACCGACCGGCCCCGCCCCCTCGCCTCCGGCTACCGGGGCGACACCCTGCCGCTGACCATCCCCGCCGAACTGCACGTCAGCCTCGACGAGTTGGCCCGCGCGCACGGGGTGACGCCGTTCATGGCCCTCCAGGCGAGCCTGGCCGCCCTGCTCTCCCGGCACGGCGCGGGAACCGACATCCCGCTCGGCACCCCGGTGGCCGGCCGCACCGACCAGGCCCTCGACAGCCTCGTCGGCTTCTTCGTCAACACCCTCGTCCTGCGCACCGACCTCTCCGGAGACCCCACCTTCGCCGAACTCCTGGCCCGGGTACGGGAGGCCGACCTCGCCGCCTTCGCCCACCAGGACATCCCCTTCGAGCACCTGGTGGACGCCCTCAACCCCACCCGCTCGCTGGCCCGGCATCCGCTGTTCCAGGTGATGCTCACCCTGCAGAACAACACCCGGGCCGCCCTCGAACTCCCCGGTGTCCAGACCCGGATGGAGTCCGTCGACGGCGGGGCGGCCAAGTTCGATCTCGCCTTCAGCCTCAGTGAACTGACGGCGGACGACGGACAGTTCGGCGGATTCACGGGCACCGTCGAGTACGCCACCGACCTGTTCGACGCCTCGACGGTCCAGGCCGTGATCCAGCGCTGGGTGCGACTGCTGGCGGCCGCCGTCGCCGAACCCGACCTGCCGATGGGCCAGTTGGAGATCCTGGACCCGGCCGAGCGCGAACGCATCCTGACCGGGTGGAACGACACCGCCGCCGAGGTGCCCACCGACCGCACCCTGCCCGAGCTGTTCGAGGCCCAGGTCCGCCGGACTCCGGACGCGACCGCCCTGGTCTTCGAGGGCGCCGAACTCTCGTACGCCGAGCTCGACGCCCGCGCCAACCGCCTGGCCCGCCTGCTGACCGGCCACGGGGCCGGCCCCGAGCGGACGGTCGCGCTGGTGCTGGAACGCTCGGTCGAGATGGTGGTCGCACTGCTCGCCGCCACCAAGGCGGGCGCCGCCTACCTGCCGGTGGACCCGGAGTACCCAGCCGACCGGATCGCCCACATGCTCTCCGACGCCGAGCCCGCGCTGGTCCTCGCCACCGCCGCCACGGCCGAGGCGGTGACGGCACCCGCCGTCCTGCTGGACTCGCCCTCGGTGTCGGCCGAGCTGGCCGAACTCGACGACGCCGACCTGACGGACGCCGACCGGCTCCGGCCGCTGCGTCCGGCCAACCCGGCGTACGTCATCTACACCTCCGGCTCCACCGGCCGCCCGAAGGGCGTCGCCGTCCCGCACCAGGGCATCGTCAACCGCCTGGCCTGGATGCAGCACGAGTACCTGATCGGCGCCGACGACCGGGTGCTGCAGAAGACCCCGTTCGGCTTCGACGTCTCCGTCTGGGAGTTCTTCTGGCCCCTGCTGGAAGGCGCCACCCTGGTGGTCGCCAAGCCCGGCGGGCACAAGGACCCGGCGTACCTGGCCGAGCTGATCCAGCGCGAGCGGATCACCGTCGCCCACTTCGTGCCGTCCATGCTGCAGGCCTTCGTGCAGGAGCCCGCGGCGGCGGGCTGCACCGGGCTGCGCGCGGTGCTCTGCTCCGGCGAGGCCCTGCCCGCCGACCTGCGCGACCGCTTCTTCGCCGCGCTCGACGTCCCACTGCACAACCTCTACGGACCCACCGAGGCCTCCGTGGACGTCACCGCGTGGGCCTGCCGGGAGGCCGCCGACCACGCGAGCGTGCCGATCGGCCGCCCGGTGTGGAACACCGAGGTGTACGTGCTGGACACGTCGCTCCGGCCCGTCCCGCCCGGCGTGCCCGGCGAGCTGTACCTCGCCGGTGTCCAGCTGGCGCGCGGCTACCTGGGCCGCCCCGGCCTGACCGCCGAACGCTTCGTCGCCAACCCCTACGGCGCCGCCGGATCGCGGATGTACCGCACCGGCGACGTGGTCCGCTGGACCGCCGACGGAGCCCTGGTCTACCTCGGCCGCACCGACGACCAGGTCAAGCTGCGCGGCCTGCGCATCGAACTCGGCGAGATCGAGGCCGCGCTCACCTCCCACCACGCGGTGGCCCACGCCGCCGTGATCGTCCGCGAGGACCGTCCCGGGGACAAGAGGCTCGTGGGCTACCTCGTGCCCGCGGACGAGGTCGACCTCGCCGAGGTCCGCAAGCACCTCGGTACCACGCTGCCCGACTACATGGTCCCGGCTGCCCTGCTGGTGCTCGACGCCCTGCCGGTGACGCCCAACGGCAAGCTCGACCGGCGTGCGCTCCCCGCGCCCGAGTACTCCGCCGCCACGTCCGGTCGCGCGCCGCGCACCGCCCGTGAGGCGCAACTCGCGGCGATCTTCGCCGAGTTGCTCGGCGTGGAGACCGTGGGAATCGACGACAGCTTCTTCGAACTGGGCGGCCACTCGCTGCTCGCCACCCGGCTGGTCAGCCGGGTCCGGGCGGCACTCGGGGTGGAACTGGCGATCCGCGACCTGTTCGAGGCGCAGACGGTGGCCGCCCTGGCCGAGCGGGTCGACCGCGCCCGAACCGCCCGCCGGGCCCTGGTGCGGGCGGAGCGGCCGGAGGTGGTCCCGGTGTCCTCCGCGCAGCGTCGGCTCTGGTTCCTGAACCGGCTGGAGACGGAGAGCTCGGCGTACCACATGCCGCTGGCCGTCCGCCTGTCGGGCGAGTTGGACCGGGCCGCGCTGACCGCCGCGCTCGCCGACCTGACCGCACGGCACGAGACGCTGCGGACGGTCTTCGCCGAGGGACCGGACGGCCTGCCGCATCAGCGCGTCCTGGCCGAGGTCCGTCCCGCGCCGGCCCTGTTCGACGTCACCGAGGACTCGCTGACCGGCGCCCTCGCCGCCGAAGCGGCCCGCCCGTTCGACCTGGCCGCGGAACCCCCGCTGCGCGCGGCCCTGTTCACGCTCGCCGACGACGACCACGTGCTGCTGCTGACTCTGCACCACATATCCGGCGATGGCTGGTCGCTGGTGCCGCTGGCGCGTGACCTCGCCACCGCCTACACCGCCCGGCTCGGCGACGCCGCTCCGCAGTGGCAGCCGCTTCCGGTGCAGTACGCCGACTACGCGCTCTGGCAGCAGGAGCTGCTGGGCGACGAGAGCGCTCCGACGAGCCTGCTGACCGGGCAGGTCGCCTACTGGCGCGACGCGCTCGCCGGACTGCCCGAGGAACTGGTCCTGCCCACCGACCGGCCCAGGCCGCCGGTCGCCGGCCACCGGGGCGCGGCCGTCGAGCTGGAGATCCCGGCCGACGTGCACCTCAGGCTCGCCGAACTCGCGCACGAGCACGGCGCGACGCTGTTCATGGCCCTGCAGGCCGGCCTCGCCGCCTTCCTGACCCGCCTCGGCGCGGGCGAGGACATCCCCCTCGGCACCCCGATCGCAGGCCGCACCGACGAGGCCCTCGACGACCTGATCGGCTTCTTCGTCAACAGCCTCGTCCTGCGCACCGACACCTCCGGCAACCCGAGCTTCGCCGAACTCCTCGACCGGGTCCGGGAGACCGACCTGGCCGCGTTCGCGCACCAGGACGTGCCGTTCGAGCAGCTGGTGGACGCCCTCAACCCCACCCGCTCCCTCGCCCGCCACCCCCTGTTCCAGACCATGCTGGCGCTGCAGAACAACACCGAGGCCTCGCTCGACCTGCCGGGTCTGAGCAGCCGTGTGCAGCCGGTCGAGGTGGACACGGCCAAGTTCGACCTCTTCTTCAACCTGTCGGAGCGCACCGGCGCCGACGGCACTCCGGCCGGGATCACCGGCATCCTGGAGTACGCCACCGACCTGTTCGACCGCACCTCCGTCGACGCCCTGATCGCCGGCTGGGTCCGGCTGCTCGCCGGCCTGACGCAGGCCCCGACCCGGCCGATCGGCTCGGTCGAGCTGCTGGAGCGGGAGGAGCGCGACCGGATCCTCACCGAGTGGAACGCGACCGGACTCCCGCTCCCGGACGCCCTGCTGCCGGAACTGTTCGAGGCCCAGGCCGCCCGCACGCCGCAGGCCGTCGCACTGGCCTGCGCGGACGAGGAGCTCACCTACGACGAACTCGACTCCCGGGCCAACCGACTCGCCCGGCTGCTGGTCCGGCGCGGCGCGGGGCCGGAGCGCCGGGTGGCGCTCGCGCTGCCGCGCTCGGCGGAGCTGGTCGTCGCGCTGCTCGCGGTGCTCAAGTCCGGCGCGGCGTACGTGCCGATAGACCCGGAGTACCCCGCCGACCGGATCGCGTACGTACTCGCCGACGCCGGGCCGGAGCTGGTGCTCGCCACCGCCGAGACCGCCGGGCGGCTGCCGGCGGGCACCGCCCGGCCGGTGGTCCTGCTGGACGCCGCCGAGACCGCCGAGACCCTGGCCGGGCTCCGGGACGGCGACCTCACCGACGACGAGCGGACCGCGCCGCTGCGCCCGGAGCACCCCGCGTACGTGATCTACACCTCCGGCTCGACCGGGCGCCCCAAGGGCGTCGTGCTGCCGCACGCCGCTCTGGCCAACTTCGTCGCCGACATGGGCCGCCGCTTCCCGCTCACCGAGCGGGACTGCTGGGTCGCGGTGACCACGATCGCCTTCGACATCGCCGCCCTGGAGCTCTACCTGCCGCTGACCAGCGGCGCCCGGGTGGAGCTCGCACCCCGGCACACCGTGATCGACCCGGTCGCGCTCACCGCGCTGCTGGTCCGCTCCGGCGCCACGATCATGCAGGCCACCCCGTCGCTGTGGCGCGCTCTGGCCGAACGTGCGGACGCGGCGCAGGAGCTGCCGAACCTCCGGGTACTGGTCGGCGGCGAGGCGCTGCCCGGCCCGCTGGCCGCCACGCTGCGCGGCCTGGGCCCGGTCACCAACCTCTACGGACCGACCGAGACCACGATCTGGTCGACCGCCGCGCCGATCGGCGACGTGCCCGTCCCGCCGATCGGCCGGCCGATCGCCAACACCCGGGTGTTCGTCCTGGACGCCTGGCTGCGGCCGGTCCCCGTGGGTGTCGCCGGCGACCTGTACATCGCCGGTGACGGCCTCGCCCGGGGCTACCACGACCGCCCGGCGCTGACCGCCGAGCGTTTCGTCGCCGACCCGTACGGCCCCGCGGGTGCGCGGATGTACCGCACGGGCGACCTCGCCCGCTGGACCGCCGACGGCGAGCTGCTGTTCGCCGGCCGGGCCGACGCGCAGGTGAAGGTGCGCGGCCACCGCATCGAACTCGGCGAGATCGAGGCCGCGTTGCTGCGTCACCCCGGCGTCGCGCAGAGCGCCGTACTGGCCCGCGAGGACCAGCCGGGAGACGTCCGTCTGGTCGGGTACGTGGTACCCGCCGCCGGCGCGGCCGCGGAGCGCGACCGGACTCGCGAGACGGAGCAGGTCGGGGGCTGGGAGACGGTCTTCGAGGCCGAGTACCGGGACACCGCCGAGCAGCCGCTCGGCGAGGACTTCCGGTTGTGGAAGAGCAGTTACGACGGGAACCCGATCCCGCTGGAGCAGATGCGCGAATGGCGGGACACGACCGTCGAGCGGATTCTCGGGCTGCGGCCGCGCCGGGTGCTGGAGCTCGGCGTCGGCAGCGGGCTGCTGCTGGCGAAACTCGCGCCGCACTGCGAGGCGTACTGGGGTACGGACGTGTCCCCGAGCGTGATCGAGGCGCTCCGCGGCAAGACCGCCGGGCTACCGGAGCTGGCGCACAAGGTCGAGCTGGCGGCACGGCCCGCCCACGATCTCGACGGCCTGCCGACCGGCTGGTTCGACACCGTGGTGATCAACTCGGTCGCCCAGTACTTCCCCGGCGCCGACTACCTGATCGACGTCATCGGGCAGGCACTCGACCTGGTCGCACCGGGTGGCACCGTGTTCCTCGGCGACCTGCGCAACCTGCGGCTGCAGCACTGCTTCCAGACCGCGATCCGGCTCGGCGCCGGTCGGCCCGCCGACGCCGCGTCGCTCCGGCAGGAGGTCGAGCGCGGGCTGCTCGCCGAGGAGGAACTGCTCGTCGATCCCGCCCTGTTCAGCGCCCTGCCCGGCATGCTGCCGGAACTCGGCGACGCCGAGGTACTGATCCGCCGCGGCCGGCACCACAACGAACTCAGCCGGTACCGCTACGACGCGATACTGCGCCGGCGTCCGGCGGCTCGGCGCCAGCACGGCGACGGCCCGGCCGTGACCTGGCGCTGGGGTGTCGATGTGAGCGAACTCGACGGTCTGTCACGGCGGTTGGCGGAGCATCGGCCGGCCGGGCTGCGGCTGACCGGGGTGCCGAACGGCCGGCTGACGCACGACCTCGACGCGCTGCGGGCGCTGGAGGACGGCGGCAGCGCGGCAAAGACGCCGGCCGTCGGCCGGACCGCGACCGCGGACCTCGACCCCGAGGAGTTCCACGCGCTCGGTGAGCGGCTCGGCTACGGGGTGGCGATCACCTGGTCGAGCACCGAACCCGGCGCGCTGGACGTGCTCTTCACCGACCCGGAGCAGGCCCGGGTCGGGTCGGCCGTCGAGGAGGTCGAGCCCGGCCCGGTCGCGGCGATCGGGCGCTTCACCAACGTCCCGGCCGGCTCGCGCGACCTCGGCGCGCTGGCCAAGGAGCTCCGCGCGCACCTGGCCCAGCAGTTGCCCGAGTACATGGTCCCGAACGCGTTCGTCACGCTGAAGGCGATGCCGCTGACGCCGAACGGCAAGCTGGACCGCAAGGCGCTGCCCGCGCCGAGCACGTCGGCCTCGGCGGCCGGGCGTGGTCCGCGCGACGAGCGGGAGGAACTGCTCTGCGCGGCCTTCGCCGAGGTTCTCGGCCTGTCCTCGGTGGGCATCGACGACAACTTCTTCGAGCTCGGCGGCCACTCCCTGCTCGCGACCCGTCTGGTCAGCCGGGTGCGCACCGCACTCGGGGTCGAACCGGCCATCCGCGACCTGTTCGAGGCCCCCACCGTCGCCGCCCTCGCCGAGCGCCTCCACGCCACCGGTGTCGCCCGTCCGGCGCTCACCGCCATCGAGCGGCCCGAGACCGTCCTGCTCTCCCCCGCCCAGCACCGGCTCTGGTTCCTCCACCAGCTCCGCACCGTCGGCGCCGCCTACCACCTCCCGCTGGCGGTCCGGCTGTCCGGCTCGCTCGACGTGCCCGCGCTGGGTGCGGCCGTGGGCGATGTGGTGGCCCGGCACGAGGCACTGCGGACGGTGTTCGGCGAGGGCGCGGACGGCCTGCCGTACCAGCGCGTCCTGGCCGACGCCGACATCACGCTGACCGTCGCGGAGATCTCGGAGGCGGAGCTGGCCGGGGCGCTCGCGGCGGAGTCCGCCCGCCCCTTCGACCTCGCCGCCGAACCGCCGCTGCGCGCCCACCTGTTCACCCTCGGCGACGACGAGCACGTCCTGCTGCTGACCCTGCACCACATCGCCGGTGACGGATGGTCCATGGCCCCCCTGGCCCGGGACGTCTCCGCCGCCTACACCGCCCGCCTCGGCGGCGCGGCACCGCAGTGGCAGCCGCTCCCCGTCCAGTACGCCGACTACGCCCTCTGGCAGCGCGACCTCCTCGGCGACGACACCGACCCCGACAGCCTCGCCGCCCGCCAGATCACCTACTGGCGGGACGCACTGGCCGGGTTGCCGGAGGAACTGGAGCTCCCCACCGACCGGCCCCGCCCCCTCGCCTCCAGCCACCAGGGCGACACCGTGCCGCTGACCATCCCGGCCGAACTCCACGGCCGCTTGGAGGAGTTGGCCCGCACGAACGGGGTCACCCTCTTCATGACCCTCCAGGCCGCCCTGGCCACCCTGCTCTCCCGACTCGGCGCCGGCACCGACATCCCCCTCGGCACCCCCGTCGCAGGCCGCACCGACCAGGCACTCGACGAGCTCGTCGGCTTCTTCGTCAACACGCTCGTCCTGCGGACGGACCTGTCCGCAGACCCCACCTTCGCCGAACTCCTGCACCGGGTGCGGGAGGTCGACCTCGCCGCCTTCGCCCACCAGGACGTCCCCTTCGAGCACCTGGTGGACGCCCTCAACCCCACCCGCTCCCTCGCCCGCCACCCCCTGTTCCAGGTCATGCTCACCCTGCAGAACAACACCCGGCCCGCCCTGGACCTCCCGGGGGCACGGGGAGCCGTGGAGCCGATGGGGACCTCGGAGGTGAAGTTCGACCTCTCGGTACGGCTCACCGAGCACTACGCGGGCGGCTCGCCCGCCGGGGTGGACGGTGTGCTGGAGTTCGCCACCGACCTGTTCGACCGGGCAACGGCCGAGCTGGTCGCCGAGCGACTGCTGCGGCTGCTCGCGGCCGTCGTCGCCGCGCCCGAGAAGCCCATCGGCGAGGTCGAGATCCTGGCCACGGCCGAGCGCGAGCGCATCCTGACCGAGTGGAGCAGCGCCGACCCGGTCGAGCCGGTCGCCGGCACGCTGGTCGAGCTGTTCGAGGCCCAGGTGTCCCGGACTCCCGACGCGACCGCCCTGGTCTTCGAGGGCATCGAGCTCTCGTACGCCGAGCTCAACGCCCGCGCCAACCGCCTGGCACACCTGCTGATCGGCCGGGGCGCCGGCCCGGAGGGGATCGTCTCCCTCACGCTGCCGCGCTCGGCGGAGCTGGTGGTGGCACTGCTGGCCGTCGCCAAGTCCGGCGCCGCGTACCAGCCGATCGACCCGCAGTACCCGGCCGAGCGGATCGCGTACATGCTCTCCGACGCCGCGCCGGTGCTGCTGCTCACCGACCGGGCGACGGTCGAGGTCGTGCCGGCGGAGTCGGCCGTGCCGCGGCTGCTGCTGGACGCCGAGGAGACCCTCACGGCCCTCTCGGCGCTGCCCGGTACCGACCCGACCGACGTGGACCGCCTGGCGCCGCTCACGCCGAACCACCCGGTGTACGTGATCTACACCTCCGGCTCCACCGGCCGCCCCAAGGGCGTCGTGGTCGAACACCGCTCGCTGGCCAACTACCTGGGCTGGAGCGGCCCGTCGTACCCGGGTGCGCAGGGCACGGCGCTGGTCCACTCCCCGGTCTCCTTCGACCTCACGGTGGTGGGCCTGTACACCCCGCTGACCTCCGGTGGTGCCGTGCACCTGGCCGCCCTGGAGGACGACCCGGTCACCCGGCGGACCCTCGCGGCCCGGCCGACCACGTTCATGAAGTGCACCCCCAGCCACCTGCCGATGCTGGAGGACCTGCCGGCGGAGTACTCGCCGACCGGACAGATCGCGCTCGGCGGCGAGGCACTGACCGCCGAGGCGCTGGCCGCCTGGCGGGCACTGCACCCGGCGACCGAGGTGGTCCAGCACTACGGCCCGACCGAGGCCACCGTGCACTGCACCGAGAAGCGGATCGCCCCCGGCGCCGAACTGGCCTGCGGCCCGGTCCCGTTGGGCCGCCCGATCGCGGGCGCCCGGCTCCACGTGCTGGACGACCGGCTGCGACCGGTGCCGGCCGGTGTGCCCGGCGAGCTGTACATCGCGGGTGCCGGCCTGGCCCGGGGCTACCTCGGCCGGGCGGGGCTGAGCTCGGAGCGTTTCGTCGCCGACCCGTACGGCCCGGCGGGCAGCCGGATGTACCGCACCGGCGACGTGATGCGCTGGACCACGGACGGCGAGCTGGTCTTCCTGGGCCGTGCCGACGACCAGGTCAAGATCCGCGGCTTCCGGGTCGAACTCGGCGAGATCGAGGCCGCGTTGACCGGTAGGCCGGACGTCCGCCGGGCAGCCGTGGTGGTCCGCGAGGACCGGCCCGGCGACAAGCGGCTGGTCGGCTACCTCGTGCCGGTGGACGGTAGCGCCGTCGACCCGGTCGAGCTGCGCCGCGAGCTGGCGGCCGAACTGCCCGAGTACATGGTTCCGGCGGCGATCGTGGTGCTGGACGCGCTGCCCACCACCGGCAACGGCAAGCTCGACCGACGCGCTCTGCCGGCCCCCGACTGGGCCGCGACGGCGAGCGCGGGACGCGCGCCGCGCACCCCGCGCGAGGAGGTGCTGTGCGCGATCTTCGCCGAGGTGCTGGGCGTGTCCCAGGTCTCCGTGGACGACGACTTCTTCGAGCTCGGCGGCCACTCGCTGCTCGCCACCCGGCTGGCCGGCCGGGTCCGGGCGGCGCTCGGGGTGGAACTGGCCATCCGCGACCTGTTCGAGGCACCGACCGTGGCCGGTCTGGACGGGCGACTGGCGGCCGCCGAGGCGGCCCGCCCGGCGCTGCGGCCGGCCGAACGGCCCGGGATCGTCCCGGTGTCCTTCGCCCAGCGGCGGCTCTGGCTGCTGGAGCGGCTGGGCAGCGCGGGTGCGGCGTACCACCTGCCGATGGCGGTCCGGCTGTCCGGCTCGCTCGACGCGGCCGCGCTGGGTGCGGCCGTGGGCGACGTGGTGGCCCGGCACGAGGCACTGCGGACGGTGTTCGGCGAGGGCGCGGACGGCCTGCCGTACCAGCGCGTCCTGGCCGACGCCGACATCACGCTGACCGTCGCGGAGATCTCGGAGGCGGAGCTGGCCGGGGCGCTCGCGGCGGAGTCCGCCCGCCCCTTCGACCTCGCCGCCGAACCGCCGCTGCGCGCCCACCTGTTCACCCTCGGCGACGACGAGCACGTCCTGCTGCTGACCTTGCACCACATCGCCGGTGACGGCTGGTCCATGGCCCCCCTCGCCGACGACCTCACCACCGCCTACACCGCCCGCCTCGGCGGCGCGGCACCGCAGTGGCAGCCGCTCCCCGTCCAGTACGCCGACTACGCCCTCTGGCAGCGCGACCTCCTCGGCGACGACACCGACCCCGACAGCCTCGCCGCGCGGCAGATCGCCCACTGGCGCGACGCCCTCGCCGACCTGCCCGAAGAACTGGAACTGCCCACCGACCGGCCCCGCCCCCTCGCCTCCAGCCACCAGGGCGACACCGTGTCGCTGACCGTCCCCGCGCACCTGCACACCAGGCTGACCGAGCTGTCCCGCGCACACGGCGTCACCCTCTTCATGACCCTCCAGGCCGCCCTGGCCACCCTGCTCTCCCGACTCGGCGCCGGCACCGACATCCCCCTCGGCACCCCCGTCGCAGGCCGCACCGACCAGGCCCTGGACGAACTCGTCGGCTTCTTCGTCAACACGCTCGTTCTGCGGACGGATCTGTCCGCAGACCCCACCTTCGCCGAACTCCTGGCCCGGGTACGGGAGGCCGACCTCGCCGCCTTCGCCCACCAGGACATCCCCTTCGAGCACCTGGTGGACGCCCTCAACCCCACCCGCTCGCTGGCCCGCCACCCCCTGTTCCAGGTCATGCTGGCGCTGCGCAACAACGCCGAGGCGGAGCTGGCCCTGCCGGGCCTGGCGACCACCGTGCTGCCGACCGAGGGGCGCACCGCGAAGTTCGACCTCTCGCTGTTCGTCACCGAGCAGTTCGCCGAGGACGGCGCTCCTGCCGGTCTGCGCGGTGAACTCGAGTACGCCACCGACCTGTTCGACCGGGCGACGGCCGAGGTCATGGCCGACCGCTGGGTGCGGCTGCTGGCGGCCGTGGCCGCCGAGCCCGGACTGCCCGTCCGCCGGGTCGAGATCCTGGAGTCGGCCGAGCGCGAGCGCATTCTGACCGAGTGGAACGACACCGCCGCCGAAGCGCCGGCCGCCCACCTCCTGCCGGAGCTCTTCGAGGCCCAGGTGTCGCGGAGCGAGGATGCGACCGCCCTGGTCTTCGAGGGCACCGAGCTCTCGTACGCCGAACTCAACGCCCGCGCCAACCGCCTGGCACACCTGCTGATCGACCACGGGGCCGGCCCCGAGCGGACGGTCGCGCTGGTGCTGGAGCGGTCGGTCGAGATGGTGGTCTCGCTGCTCGCGGTGCTCAAGTCCGGTGCCGCCTACCTGCCGGTGGACCCGGAGTACCCGGCGGACCGGATCGGCTACGTGCTGACGGACGGCGCACCCGCGCTGGCCCTGGCGACCAGGGCCACCCGGGGCGTGCTCCCGGGGACGGCCGGGGTCCCGGTGCTGGTGCTCGACGAGCCGGACGCGATCGCACAGTTGGCGGCCCGCCCGGACAGCGACCCGGTGGACGCGGACCGGCTCCACCCCCTGCGCCCGGACAACCCGGCGTACGTCATCTACACCTCCGGCTCCACCGGCCGCCCGAAGGGCGTCGCCGTCCCACACCGGGGTGTGGTCAACCGCCTGACCTGGATGCAGACCGACCACGTCATGCGGCCGGACGACCGGGTGCTGCAGAAGACCCCGTTCGGCTTCGACGTCTCCGTCTGGGAGTTCTTCTGGCCGCTGCTGGAGGGCGGCACGCTGGTGCTGGCCAAGCCGGGCGGGCACAAGGACCCGGCGTACCTGGCCGAGCTGATCCAGCGCGAGCGGATCACCGTCGCGCACTTCGTGCCGTCCATGCTGCAGGCCTTCGTGCAGGAGCCCGCGGCGGCGGGCTGCACCGGGCTGCGCGGGGTGTTCTGCTCCGGCGAGGCCCTGCCGGCCGACCTGCGCGACCGCTTCTTCGCCGTGCTCGACGTCCCGCTGCACAACCTCTACGGCCCCACCGAGGCGTCGGTCGAGGTCACCGCCTGGCGCTGCGAGCCCGGCGCGCAGGGCGTCGCGGTGCCGATCGGCCGCCCGGTGGCGAACACCCGGGTGTACGTGCTGGACGCGCTGCTGCAGCCCGTCCCGCCCGGCGTGCCCGGCGAGCTGTACCTGGCCGGTGTCCAGCTGGCGCGCGGCTACCTGGGCCGCCCCGGCCTGAGCGCCGAGCGCTTCGTCGCCGACCCGTACGGTCCGGCGGGTGCGCGGATGTACCGCACCGGCGACGTGGTGCGCTGGACCGCCGACGGAGCCCTGGTGTTCGTCGGCCGGGCCGACGACCAGGTCAAGATCCGCGGCTTCCGGATCGAACTCGGCGAGATCGAGGCCGCGTTGACCGGCCACCCGGACATCGCGCACGCCGCCGTGGTCGTCCGCGAGGACCGCCCGGGCGACAAGCGGTTGGTCGGCTACCTGGTGCCCGTGGGCGGCGAGGCCGACCTCACCGGCGTCCGCAAGCACCTCGGCTCGATGCTGCCGGACTACATGGTCCCGGCCGCCCTGGTCCCGATGGACACCTTGCCCCTGACCGCGAGCGGCAAGCTGGACCGGCGGGCGCTGCCCGCGCCGGACTTCGGGGCCGCCGTCTCCGGGCGGGAGCCGCGCACCGAGCGGGAGCGGGTGCTCGCCGGGCTGTTCGCCGAACTGCTCGGCCTGGAGCGGGTCGGTGTGGACGACGGGTTCTTCGAGCTGGGCGGTGACTCGATCACCTCGATCCAGCTGGTGGCCCGCGCCCGCCAGGCCGGACTGGTCTTCACCGCCCGGGACGTCTTCACCTGCCAGAGCGTCGCCGAACTCGCCCTGGTCGCCCAGGGCGCGAAAGCGGCCGTCACCGAGGACGCCGACGCGGCCCTCGGCGAGCTGCCGGCCACCCCGATCATGCACTGGCTGCGCGAGCGCGGCGGCCCGGTGGACGGCTTCCACCAGGCGATGCTGCTCCAGGTCCCGGCCGGGCTCGACCCGGACCGGCTCACCGGAGCCCTGCAGACCCTGCTCGACCACCACGACGCCCTGCGCGCCCGCCTGGTGGCCACCGGCGACGACTGGTCGCTGCACGTGCCGCCACGCGGCACGACCCGGGCCACCGACCTGATCACCCGGGTCGACGCCGTGGGTCTCGGTGCCGAGGAGCTGCGAGCACTGTTCGAGCGGCAGGCCCGGGCAGCCCGGGACCGGCTCGCCCCGGCGGACGGCGTGATGGTGCAGCTGGTCTGGTTCGACGGCGGATCCGAGGCCCCCGGCCGGCTGCTGGTGATGGTCCACCACCTGGTGGTGGACGGCGTCTCCTGGCGCATCCTGCTGCCCGACCTCACCGCCGCCTACCAGGGCACCGAACTCCAGCCCACCGGCACCTCCCTGCGCACCTGGGCCACCGCCCTGGTCGCCGAGGCCGACCGCCGCACCACCGAACTCCCGCTCTGGCAGGGGATGCTGGAAGGCGCGGATCCGCTGCTCGGCACCCGCCGGCTGGACCACGCGCAGGACACCCGGCGCACCGTCGGCCACCTGGAGCTGGCCCTGCCGCCCGAGATCACCGAGCCGCTGCTGACCAGCGTCCCGGCGCTGTTCAACGCCGAGGTCAACGACGTCCTGCTGACCGGCCTCGCGCTGGCGGTCAACCGGTGGCGCGGCGACCGGCACGGCCTGCTGCTGGAACTGGAGGCGCACGGCCGCGAGGAGTTCGCCGACACCATCGACCTCTCCCGCACCGTCGGCTGGTTCACCAGCGCCTATCCCGTCCGGCTGGACCCCGGCGCCGCCGACTGGACGGACGTGGACACCGCCGGACCGGCCCTCGGCCGGGCCCTCAAGGCGGTGAAGGACCAGCTGCGGACCATCCCCGACCACGGCCTCGGCTACGGCCTGCTGCGCCACCTCAACCCGCGGACCGGACCGCGGCTGGCCGAACTGGCCACCCCCCAGCTCGGCTTCAACTACCTCGGACGCTTCGCGACCGAGCAGCGCAGCGAGCCCGCCGAGTGGGGACCGGCACCGGAGATGGGCGCGATGTTCGGCGGCGCCGACGAGCTGGCACCGCTGGCGCACACCGCCACCGTCAACGCCCGCACCGAGGACCGCGCCGACGGGCCGCACTTCGTGGCCACCTGGTCCTGGGCGACCGGCCTGCTCTCCGAACAACAGCTACGGCAGCTGTGCGAGTTGTGGTTCGAAGCCATGACCGCGCTGGCCCGGCACGCGGAGGGCGGCCAGACCGGGGGCTTGAGCACCTCGGATGTGCACCTGGTGGAGCTGAGCCAGGACGAGATCGACATGTTTGAAGACGAGTTCGCGGATTGGGACCTGTAAGACCATGGCCAACGCACGCATCCAGGACATCCTGCCGCTGTCGCGGCTTCAGGAAGGCCTGTTCTTCCACGCCCAGTTCGACGCCGAGGGCGTCGACGTGTACTCCTCGCAGCTGACGCTGCACCTGGACGGCCCGCTGGACGCGCAGGCCTTGCAGGCGGCCGGCCTGGCGCTGCTGGAGCGGCACCCGAACCTCAAGGCGGCATTCCGCCAGGCGGATTCGGGCAAGACCGTGCAGCTGATCCCGCGCCAGGTGCGGCTGCCCTGGCAGGAGGTCGACCTCGGCTCGCTGCCGGAGGACGAGCAGGCGGCCGAGGTGGAGCGGCTGGTCGAGCGGGACCGGGCGGCCCGGTTCGACCTGGCGAAGCCGCCGCTGCTGCGCTTCCTGCTGATCCGGCTGGCGGCCGAGCGGCACGTCCTGGTCCTCAACCACCACCACATCCTCTGGGACGGCTGGTCGAACGCCCTGCTGATGGCCGAGCTGTTCACGCTGTACCAGCGCGGCGGCGACGCGAGCGGGCTGCCCCGGGTGGCGCCGTACAAGAGCTACCTGGCCTGGGCGGCGGCGCAGGACCGGGACGCCGCGCGGGCGGCCTGGCAGGACGCGCTGGCGGAGCTGGAGGAGCCGGGCCTGCTCGCCCCGGCGGGCGAGGACCGGGCCCCGGTGCTGCCCGAGCGCCACCAGCTCGACCTGTCCGAGGAGTTGACGCAGGCGCTGAACGCCACGGCGCGGCGCCTGGGCGTCACGGTCAACACGGTGGTCCAGGCCGGGTGGGGGCTGCTCGTCTCGCACCTGACCGGCCGGGACGACGTGGTGTTCGGCGCGACGGTCTCCGGCCGTCCGCCGGAGCTGGCCGGGGTCGAGAAGATGGTCGGCCTGTTCATCAACACCCTGCCCGTGCGGGTGCGCCTGCGCCCGTCCGAGAGCATGGCGGCGCTGCTCACCCGGCTGCAGGGCGAGCAGTCCGCGCTGCTGACGCACCAGCACGTCGGTCTGGCGGAGGTGCAGCGCTGGGCCGGGCTCGGCGAACTCTTCGACACCAACGTGGTGTTCGAGAACTACCCGCTGGACGCCGAGTCGCTGTCGATGGCCGGCTCGGCGATCCGGGTGCGGGCGGCGGAGAGCCGGGAGGCGACGCACTACGCGCTGAACCTGGCGGTCGTGCCGGGCGCCAGGCTGAGCCTGCGGCTGGACCACCGCACCGATCTGTTCGACCGCCCGGCCGCCGCTCGGCTGCTGGACCAACTCGCCTCCCTGCTGGGCGGGTTCGCGGCCGACCCGGACCAGCCGGTGGGCCGGCTGGACGTCCTGGACACCGCCGCACGGGAGTCGGTGCTCACCGGCTGGAACGACACCGCGGCCGAGGTGCCGGGCGCGACCCCGGCGGAGCTGTTCGAGGCCCGGGCGGCGGCTCACCCCGAGGCGACGGCGCTGCTGTTCGACGGCGGCGAGCTGAGCTACGGCGAGCTGAACGCGCGGGCCAACGTGCTCGCCCGGCGGCTGGTGGCCCAGGGCGTGGGCGCGGAGTCCGGTGTGGCGCTGCTGATGCGCCGCTCGGCGGACCTGGTGGTGGCGATCCTGGCGGTGGTGAAGGCCGGCGGCTTCTACGTGCCGCTGGACGCGCGCTACCCGCTGGCGCACCGGCGCCTGATCGTCGGCGAGACGGCCGCCCGCGTCGTCCTCACCGACGCCGCGCTGGCCGGCGAGGCGGCGGAGCTGGACCTGCCGGTGCTGGTCGCCGCCGACCACCAGGACGGCGAGGACCACGGCGACCTGGACCTGCCCTCGGACGGCGACCGCCTGGCCTACGTGATGTACACCTCCGGCTCGACCGGCCGCCCGAAGGGCGTGGCCGCGACGCAGCAGGGCGTGGTGGCGCTGGCGACCGACCGCCGGTTCCGCTCGGGTGCCTACGGGAGGGTGCTGCTGCACGCGCCGTACTCCTTCGACGCCTCCACCGCCGAGCTGTGGGTGCCGCTGCTGGGCGGCGGGCAGCTGGTGGTCGCCCCGGACGGGGTGCTGTCGGCGCAGGAGATGGAGCGGCTGCTCGGCGAGTTCGCGGTGACCGGCGTGTTCGTCACCGCCGGACTGTTCGGGCTGATCGGCGAGGAGCGGCCGGAGTGCTTCCGGGGCGTGCGGGAGATCCTGACCGGCGGTGACGTCGTCTCGCCGACGGCCGTCGCCCGCGTGCTGGCGGTCTGCCCCGGGACCAGCGTGGTGATCGGCTACGGGCCGACCGAGGTCACCATGCTCGCCTCCACCCACACCGTGGCCGGGACCGAGCCGGGGGCGATGCCGATCGGCCGCCCGCTGGACAACACCCGGGTGTACGTACTGGATTCGGCCCTGCGACCGGTCCCGGTCGGGGTCGCGGGCGAGCTGTACGTCGCGGGCATCGGCACCGCGCGCGGCTACCTGGGCCGCCCGGCGCTGAGCGCCGAGCGCTTCGTCGCCGATCCGTACGGCCCGGCGGGCAGCCGGATGTACCGCACCGGCGACGTGGTCCGCTGGCAGCCGGACGGCACCCTAGCGTTCGTCGGCCGGGCGGACGAGCAGGTCAAGATCCGCGGGTTCCGGATCGAGCTGGGCGGGATCGAGAGCGTGCTGGCCGCCCACCCGGCCGTCGCCCGCGCGGTGGTGATCGTGCGCGAGGACCGTCCCGGTGATCGGCGCCTGGTCGGGTACGCCGTACCCGCCGAGCCGGTCGAGGCCGACACGCTGCGCGCCCACCTGGCGGCCACGCTGCCCGAGTACATGGTCCCGTCCGCGATCGTGCTGCTGGACACGCTGCCGCTGACCCCGAACGACAAGGTGGACCGCAAGGCCCTGCCCGCGCCCGACCACGCGCCGGCCGCCCCCGGCCGCGCCGCGCGCACCGCGCGCGAGGAGACCCTCGCCGGCCTGTTCGCCGAGGTCCTGGGCCGCGGGAGCGTCGGGATCGACGAGGGCTTCTTCGAGCTGGGCGGCGACTCGATCACCTCGATCCAGCTGGTCGCCCGCGCCCGCAAGGCCGGACTGGTGCTCAGCGCCAAGGACGTCTTCACCCGGCAGACCGTCGCCGAGCTGGCCGCCGTCGCGCGCAGCGAGCAGAGCGCCGTCGCGGAGGACGGCGACGCCGGTCTCGGCACCGTACCGGCCACCCCGATCATCCGTGCCCTCGCCGAGCGCGGCCCCGTCGCCGACGGGTTCCACCAGGCCATGCTCGTCCACACCCCGGCCGGTCTCGACCCGGACCGGCTCACCGCCGCCCTGCAGACCGTCCTGGACCACCATGACGCGCTGCGCGCCCGGCTGCAGGCCGCCGAGGAGGGCTGGTCGCTGCACGTCCCGCCGCGGGGCGAGGTCAAGGCGGCGAGCCTGCTCACGTGCGTCGACACCGCCGGAGCGGACGACGACCGGCTGCGCGCCACCGTCGCCGCCCAGGCGCGGGCGGCCCGCGCCCGGCTGGAGCCCCGCGCGGGGGTGATGCTCCAGGCCGTCTGGTTCGACGCCGGCTCCGAGGCCTCCGGCCGGCTGCTGGTGATGGTCCACCACCTGGTGGTGGACGGCGTCTCCTGGCGCATCCTGCTGCCCGACCTGGCCGCCGCCTACCAGGGCACCGCACTCCAGCCGACCGGCACCTCGCTGCGCACCTGGGCCACCGCCCTGGTCGCCGAGTCCGACCGCCGCACCACCGAACTCCCGTACTGGCAGTCCGTCCTGGCCGAGGGCGAGCCGCTCTTCGAGAGCCGGCCGGAGCACCGCGGCGGCCGGCTCGAACTCACCCTCCCGGCCGAGACCGCGGGGCCACTGCTCGGCGGCGTCCCGGCCGCGTTCCGGGCCGAGATCAACGACGTCCTGCTGACCGCCCTCGCCCTCGCCGTCAACAAGCAGCGCGGCGAGAGTGGCAGCGTCCTGATCGAGCTCGAAGGCCACGGCCGCGAGGAGTTCACCGAGAACGTCGACCTCTCCCGCACCGTCGGCTGGTTCACCAGCGCGTACCCCGTCCGCCTCGACCCGGCCGCGGACCAGGGCATCCGGGCCCTGAAGGCCGTCAAGGAGCAGCTGCGCGCCCTGCCCGACCGCGGTCTCGGCTACGGCCTGCTGCGCCACCTGAACCCCGGCACCGGCGCCGTCCTCGCCGAACTGCCCGCGCCCCAGCTGGCGTTCAACTACCTCGGCCGCATCGGCACGGGCGCCGCCACCGGCGAGGACTGGACGCCGGCCGCCGAACTCGCCGCCGACGCCACCGAGGCGACGGCTCCCGCGCACCCGCTCGGCGTCAACGCCTGGGCGCAGGACGGCACCCTCACCGCCGCCTGGACCTGGAGCGACGGCCACCTCACCGAGCAGCGGGTACGAGAGCTCGGCGAGCTGTGGTTCGAGGCCCTGGCCACCCTGGTCGACCTCGCACAGCACCCCGACGCCGCCGCGCCGACCCCCTCGGACGTGCCGCTGGCGAACGTCACCCAGGACGAGCTGGAGCGCCTCGCCGCTCGCGGCCCGCTCCTCGACGTCCTCCCGCTCGCACCACTGCAGGAGGGCCTGTACTTCCGGACCCTCTACGACGCCGACGGCATCGACGTCTACACCTCCCAGCTCGCGCTGACCCTGCACGGCCCGCTGGACGCCGGCGCGCTGCGCGCCGCCACCGAGGCGGCCCTCGACCGGCACCCCCATCTGCGCGCCGCCCTGCACCAGCTCGACGACGGCCGAGCCGTCCAGGCGGTCCACGCCGGCACCCGGCTGCCCTGGGCCGAGGTCGACCTCGCCGGCCTCTCCGACGAGGAGCGGGGCACCGCGCTGGAGCGCCTGCGGGCCGAGGACCGGGCCCGCCGCTTCGACCTCGCCCGGCCCCCGCTGCTGCGCGCCACCGTCGCCAAGCTGGCGCAGGACCAGCACGCGTTCGTGCTCACGAACCACCACATCCTGTGGGACGGCTGGTCGATCGGCGTCTTCGTCGGCGAGCTGTTCACCCTGTACCGCGAGGGCACCGACGCCGCCCTGCCCCGGGTCGCCCCCTTCCGCGACTACCTGGCCTGGGCCGCCGCCCAGGACCGCGAAGGCGCCCGGACGACCTGGCAGCACGCGCTGGCCGGGCTGGAGGAGGCGACCCTGCTCGCCCCCACCGACCACGGCCGACAGGCCGTGCTGCCCGAGAAGCTGCGGACCGTGCTCCCGGAGGAGCTCACCGACGCCCTCGCCGCCACCGCCCGCCGCCTCGGCGTCACCCTGAACACCCTGGTCCAGGCCGCCTGGGGCCTGACGCTGGCCCACCTCACCGGCCGCGAGGACATCGTCTTCGGCGCCGTGGTGTCCGGCCGTCCGCCGGAGCTGCCGGGCGTGGAGCGGATGGTCGGCCTGCTCATCAACACCCTCCCGGTCCGGCTGCGGCTCGACCCCGCCGAGCCGCTCGCCCGGCTGGCCACCCGCCTGCGGGAGGAGCAGACCGCCCTGCTCGCCCACCAGCACGTCGGCCTCGCCGACATCCAGCGCTGGACCGGCAGCGGTGAACTCTTCGACACCGCCCTGGCGTTCGAGAACTACCCGCTCGACGCCGAGACCCTCGCCGCCGCCACCCACGAGCTGCGGATCACCGCGGCCGCCGTCCAGGACGCCACCCACTACCCGCTGACCCTGGTCGCCGTCCCGGGTGCCCGGCTCGACCTGCGCCTCGCCTACCGGCCCGACCTGTTCGACCGCGCCGAGGCCGAGCGGATCGCCGCCCGGTTCCGGCGCGCCCTGGAGGCCTTCGCCGCCGACGCCGACCTGCCGACGGCCCGCCTCGACCTGCTCGGCGAGGACGAGCGGGCCGAGCTGATCCGCCCGGCGGACCTCAGCGTCCCGGCGCCGTCCGCCACCCTGCCCGAGCTGTTCCAGCGCGCCGCCGCCCGCTCCCCGGAGTCGGTCGCGCTGGTCTGCGAGGACACCCGGCTCACGTACCGGGAGCTCAACGCCCGCGCCAACCGCCTGGCGCACCGGCTGCTCGCCCACGGCGCCGGCCCGGAGCGGACGGTCGCCCTCGCGCTGCCGCGCTCCGCCGACCTCGTGGTCGCGCTGCTGGCCGTGCTCAAGTCCGGCGCGGCGTACCTGCCGGTCGACCCGGAGTCCCCCGTCGACCGGATCGCGTACATCCTCGCCGACGCCGCACCGACCCTGGTGATCACCCACCGCGAGGTCGCCGAACGCCTGCCCGAGGACTGCGCCGTCCCCCGGCTGCTGCTCGATCAGGCCGACGTCGCCACGGAGTTGGCGGACCGACCGGACACCGACCCCACCGACGCCGACCGGCCGCTGCCGCTGCTGCCCGCCCACCCGGCCTACATCATCTACACCTCCGGCTCCACCGGCCGCCCCAAGGGCGTGGTGATCCCGCACGCGAACGTGGTGCGCCTGTTCGGCTCCACCGAGCACTGGTTCGGGTTCGACGACCAGGACGTCTGGGCGCTGTTCCACTCCTACGCCTTCGACTTCTCGGTCTGGGAGATCTGGGGCCCGCTGCTGCACGGCGGCCGCCTGGTCGTCGTCCCCTACCTGGTGAGCCGCTCGCCCTCCGACGTGCTGGACCTGCTGCTGCGCGAACGCGTGACGGTGCTCAACCAGACACCGTCCGCCTTCTACCAGTTGCTGCAGGCCGAGGAGGACCGCGACACCGGCGCCGTCGCCGCGCTGCGCACGGTGGTCTTCGGCGGCGAGGCGCTCGACCTGGGCCGCCTCGCGGGCTGGTACCGCAGCCACCCGGCCGACGGCCCGCGCCTGGTCAACATGTACGGCATCACCGAGACCACGGTGCACGTCACCCACCGTCCGCTCGACGCCCGGACGGTGACCGGCGCCTCCGGCAGCCTGATCGGCGAGGCGATCCCGGACCTCGGCCTGTACGTCCTGGACGCCGCCCTGCGCCCGGTGCCGCCGGGCGTGGCGGGTGAACTGTACGTCTGCGGCGCGGGTCTGGCGCGCGGCTACGCGGGCCGCCCCGGGCTCACCTCGGAGCGGTTCGTCGCCGACCCGTACGGCCCGCCCGGCACCCGGATGTACCGGACCGGCGACGTGGTCCGCCGCCGGGCGGACGGCGAGCTGGAGTACCTCGGCCGGTCCGACGACCAGGTCAAGATCCGCGGCTTCCGGATCGAACTCGGCGAGATCGAGGCGGCGTTGCTCCGCCTCCCGGGGGTGCGTTCGGCCGCCGTGGTCGTCCGCGAGGACCACCCGGGCGACCAGCGCCTGGCCGGCTACGTCGTCCCCGCGCAGGGTGCGGCCGTCGACCCGGCCGCGCTGCGCGAGCAGCTCGCCGAGGAGCTGCCCGGCTACATGGTCCCGTCCGCCGTGCTGGCGCTGGACGCGCTGCCGCTGACGGGCAACGGCAAGCTGGACCGCCGCGCCCTGCCCGCGCCCGCCCAGGACACCGGCACCCCGGGCGGCCGCGCACCGCGCACCGAGCTGGAGCGGCGGCTCTGCGGCATCTTCGCCGAGCTGCTGGGGCGGGAAGAGGTCGACGTCGACAGCGACTTCTTCACCCTCGGCGGGCACTCTCTGCTGGCCGTCCGGCTGGCCAGCCGGGTCCGTGCCGTACTGGGCGCGGAGCTGCCGATCCGGACGGTCTTCGAGGCGCCCACCGTGGCCGCCCTCGCCGAGCACCTCGGCGCGGGTGCCGCCCCGGGGACTACCCGGCCCGCCGTCCGGCCGATGGCCCGGCCCGACCGGCTGCCGCTGTCCTTCTCCCAGCAGCGCCTGTGGTTCCTCGGCAACCTGGAGGGCCCGAGCGCGACCTACAGCATCCCGCTGGCGGTGCGCCTGTCGGGCGAGCTGGACCGCGAGGCGCTGCGCCTGGCGCTCGGCGACGTCCTCGCCCGCCACGAGGCGCTGCGCACGGTCTTCCCGCAGGGCGCGGACGGCACCCCGTGTCAGCTGGTCCTCGCCCCGCACACCGAGCTGACGGTCGTCGAGGCCGACGAGGACGCGCTGCCCGGCCTGCTCGCCGAGGCGGCCGGCCAGGGCTTCGACCTCGCCCGCGACCTCCCACTGCGCGCGACGCTGTTCGCGCTCGCCGAGCGCGAACACACACTGCTCCTGACGCTGCATCACATCGCCGGTGACGGCTGGTCGATGGGCCCGCTGGCAGCCGATCTGTCGACGGCGTACGCGGCCCGCCGCGACGGCGCCGAGCCCGACTGGGACCCGCTGCCGGTGCAGTACGCCGACTACGCGCTCTGGCAGCGCGAGCTGCTCGGCGAACAGGGCGACCCGGACAGCCTGCTGAACCGCCAGCTCACCTACTGGGCCGAGACGCTGGCCGGCGCCCCCGAGGAGCTGGCGCTCCCGACCGACCGGCCGCGCCCGGCCGTGGCGGGCTACCGGGGCGAGACCCTGGCCTTCGGCACCGACGGCGAGCTGCACCGCGCCCTGGCCGCCATCGCGGCCGAGCACCAGGCGACCCTGTTCATGGTCGTCCGGGCCGCCTTCGCCGTTCTGCTCTCGAAGCTCGGCGCGGGCACCGACATCCCGCTCGGCACCCCGGTCGCCGGCCGGACCGACGAGGCGCTGGACGAGCTGGTCGGCTTCTTCGTCAACACCCTGGTCCTGCGGACCGATCTGTCCGGCGATCCGACCTTCGCCGAGCTGGTCGACCGGGTGCGCGAGGCGGACCTGGCGGCGTACGCGCACCAGGACGTGCCGTTCGAGCACCTGGTCGAGGTGGTCAACCCGACCCGTTCGATGGGCCGCCACCCGCTGGTCCAGACGATGTTCGCCTGGCAGAACACCGCCCAGCCGAGGCTGGACCTGCCGGGGCTCAAGGCCGCGGCGGTCACCACCGGAGCCGTCGCCGCCCGGTTCGACCTCTCGGTCAGCCTCGGCGAGGCGACCGGCCCGGACGGTGCGCCCGCCGGAATCGAGGGCAGCATCGAGTACGCCACCGACCTGTTCGACCGGGCCACGGTGGAGCTGCTCGCCGAGCGCTTCCGTCGCCTGCTCTCGGCGGTCGCCGCGGCGCCGGACACCCGGCTCGGCGGACTCGACCTGCTCGACCAGGAGGAGCGCGAGCGGATCCTCGACACCTGGAACGCCACCGCCGCCGTCGCCGAACCGGCCACCCTGCCCGAGCTGTTCCAGGCCCAGGCCGCCCGCACCCCCCGGGCGACCGCCCTGGTCGCGGGTGAAGTGTCCCTCTCGTACCAGGAGTTGAACGAACGGGCGAACCAGCTGGCCCGCCATCTGGTCAGCCTGGGCATCGGCCCGGAGAGCCGGGTCGCCGTCGCACTGCCGCGCTCCGAGCGGTTCGCCGTCGCCTTCCTCGCCATCGCCAAGGCGGGCGGGGCCTACCTGCCGGTCGACCCGGAGTACCCGGCGGAGCGGATCGGCTACCTGCTCCGGGACGCCCGGCCCGCGCTGCTCCTGACCGACAGCCGGACCGTCCTGCCCGAGCACACCGTCACCACGCTGCTGCTCGACACACCCGAACTGGACCGGCGGCTGCGGACCTCGGCGAACACGGATCCGGCGGACGCCGAGCGCACCGCGCCGCTGCTGCCCGCCCACCCCGCCTACGTCATCTACACCTCCGGCTCCACCGGCCGCCCCAAGGGCGTGGTGGTCCCGCACCACGGCTTGGCGAGCCTCGCGGGCGCGCAGATCGAGCGGTTCGCCGTCCGCCCGGACAGCCGGGTGCTGCAGTTCGCCTCGACCAGCTTCGACGCGGCGGTCTCCGAACTGGCGATGGCCCTGCTCTCCGGTGCCACCGCCGTGCTCGCCCCGGCCGAGCGGCTGGCCCCCGGCGCGCCGCTCACCGAGCTGGTCGCCGAGCAACGGATCACCCACGTCACCCTGCCCCCGGCGGCGCTGGCGGTGCTCGCACCGGACGCCCTGCCGACCGTGACCACCCTGGTCACGGCGGGCGAGGCCTGCCCGCCCGCCCTGGTCGAGCGGTGGTCGGCCGGGCGGCGCATGATCAACGCGTACGGTCCGACCGAGGCCACCGTGTGCGCCACCATGAGCGACCCGCTCTCCGGCGCCGCGACCCCGCCGATCGGCCGCCCGATCCACGGCACCCGCGTGTACGTGCTGGACGGCGCGCTGCGGCCGGTCCCGGCCGGTGTGCCCGGCGAGTTGTACGTGGCGGGCGCGGGTCTGGCACGCGGCTACCTGGGCCGGCCCGCGCTGACCGCCGAGCGGTTCGTGGCGAACCCGTTCGGGGCGCCCGGCTCCCGGCTCTACCGCACCGGCGACCTGGTGCGCTGGACGGCGGACGGGCAGCTCGACTACCTGGGCCGCACCGACGACCAGGTGAAGCTGCGCGGCTTCCGGATCGAGCTCGGCGAGCTGGAGGCGGCGCTGCTGCGCCACCCGGCCGTGCGCCAGGCGGCGGCCGTGGTGCGCGAGGACCGCGTGGGCGACAAGCGCCTGGTCGGTTACGTCGTCCCGGTCGACGCCGAGGGCGGCGGTGCCCTGCCGAGCGCCCTGCGCACGGAGTTGCAGGAGCAGCTGCCGCACTACCTGGTGCCGTCCGCCGTGGTCGTCCTCGACGCCCTGCCGGTGACGCCGAACGGCAAGCTGGACCGGCGGGCGCTGCCCGCGCCGGACTTCGCGGCCGCCGCCTCCGGACGGGAGCCGCGCACCGAGCGGGAGCGGGTGCTCGCCGGGCTGTTCGCCGAACTGCTCGGCCTGGAGCGGGTCGGTGTGGACGACGGGTTCTTCGAGCTGGGCGGTGACTCGATCACCTCGATCCAGCTGGTGGCCCGCGCCCGCCAGGCCGGACTGGTCTTCACCGCCCGGGACGTCTTCACCTGCCAGAGCGTCGCCGAACTCGCCCTGGTCGCCCAGGGCGCGGAAGCGGCCGTCACCGAGGACGCCGACGCGGCCCTCGGCGAGCTGCCGGCCACCCCGATCATGCACTGGCTGCGCGAACTCGGCGGCGGTTCGGACGGGTTCCAGCAGGCGATGCTGCTCCAGGTCCCGGCCGAACTCGACCCGGACCGGCTCACCGGCGCCCTGCAGACCCTGCTCGACCACCACGACGCCCTGCGCGCCCGCCTGGTGGCCACCGGCGACGACTGGTCGCTGCACGTGCCGCCACGCGGCACGGCCCGCGCCTCCAACCTGATCACCTGGGTCGACGCGACCGGCGTCCCTGAGGCGGAGCTTCGCGAACTGGTCGCCCGGGAGGCGCTCGCGGCACAGCACCGCCTGCGGCCGACCGAGGGCGTGCTGGTGCAACTCGTCTGGTTCGACGGCGGATCCGAGGCCCCCGGCCGGCTGCTGGTGATGATCCACCACCTGGTGGTGGACGGCGTCTCCTGGCGCATCCTGCTGCCCGACCTCACCACCGCCTACCAGGGCGGCACCCTCCAGCCCACCGGCACCTCCCTGCGCACCTGGGCCACCGCCCTGGTCGCCGAGGCCGACCGCCGCACCACCGAACTTCCCTACTGGCAGGCCGTCCTGGACGGCGGCGACCAGCTCGTCGGCAGCCGCCCGCTCGACCCGGAGCGGGACACCGTGGCAACCGGCGGCCGGGTCGAGCTGACCCTGCCGCCCGAGATCGCCGAGCCGCTGCTCTCCTCCGTCCCGGCGCTGTTCCACGCCGAGGTCAACGACGTGCTGCTGACCGGCCTCGCGCTCGCCGTCGAGCGCTGGCGGGGCGCCGGCGGCGGCCTGCTGGTGGAGCTGGAGGGCCACGGCCGCGAGGAGTTCGCCGACACCATCGACCTCTCCCGCACCGTCGGCTGGTTCACCGGCATCCACCCCGTCCGGCTCTCCCCCGAGGCGGCCGGCGACTGGGCCGGACCGCGCCTCGGCCGGGCCCTGAAGGCGGTCAAGGAGCAGCTTCGCGCCGTGCCGGACCACGGGCTCGGCTACGGCCTGCTGCGCCACCTCAACCCGCGGACCGGACCGCGGCTGGCCGAACTGGCCACCCCCCAGCTCGGGTTCAACTACCTCGGCCGCTTCGACGCCGGCCGGGCGCAGGCGGGGGCGCAGGCGGCGGCCGACTGGTCGGCCGTTCCGGTCGGCACCCCGTACGGCGGCCTGGATGCCCGCACCCCGCTGGCCCAGGCGCTGAGTGTCAACGCCAGGACGGAGGACCGGGCCGAGGGCCCGAGCCTCGTCGCCGTCTGGTCCTTCGCCACCGGCGTGCTCGCCGAGGCGAAGGTCCGGGAGCTGGGCGAGCTGTGGTTCGCGGCGCTGCGTGCCCTGGTCGCCCACGCGGTGGAGCCCGGCGCGGGTGGGCTCAGCCCGTCCGACGTCCCGCTGACCGGGCTCACCCAGGAGGAGCTGGACGGTCTCGCCGCCGAGCCGCTGGCCGACGTCCTGCCGCCGGCTCCGCTTCAGGAGGGCCTGTACTTCCACTCCCGGTACGACGCCGAGGGCGTGGACGTCTACACCGCGCAGCTCGCGCTGGACCTGTCCGGCCCGCTCGACGCGGACCGGCTGCGGGCCGCCGCCGTGGCCCTGCTGGAACGCCACCCGCACCTGCGGGCGGGCTTCCGGCAGTCGGCCTCGGGTCGCCTGTTCCAGGTGATCCCGCAGGAGGTGCGCCTCCCGTGGACCGAGGCCGACCTGTCCGGGCTGAGCGCCGAGGCGCAGCGCGCGGAGCTCGCCCGGCTGCGGGCGGCGGACCAGGGCCGCCGCTTCGACCTGGCCGAGCCGCCGCTGCTGCGGCTGGCCCTGGCCCGGCTGGCCGAGGACCACCACGTCCTCGTCCTGACGAACCATCACATCCTGTGGGACGGCTGGTCGATCGGCGTGCTGATCGGCGAGCTGCTGGAGCTGTACCGGCAGGGCGGCGGCAGCCTGCCGAAGGCCACCCCGATGCGCGACTACCTCGCCTGGCTGGGCTCCCAGGACCGGGACGCCGCCCGTCAGGCGTGGGAGTCCTCGCTGGCCGGACTGGCGGAAGCCTCCCTGCTCGCGTCGGCAGCGACCGCCGACCGGGCCACCGAGCCGCCGGTGCGACTGCTGGAGCGGCTCCCCGAGGAGCTCACCGAGCAGCTGGGCGCCACCGCCCGCCGCCTGGGCGTCACGGTCAACACGCTGGTCCAGGCGGCCTGGGGCATCACCCTGGCCCACCTGACCGGCCGGCAGGACGTGGTCTTCGGCGCGGTGGTCTCCGGCCGTCCGCCGGAGCTGCCGGGTGTCGAGCGGATGGCCGGTCTGCTGATCAACACCCTCCCCGTGCGGGTCGCACTCGCCCCGGCCGAGCCGCTGGCCGGGCTGCTCGCCCGGCTGCAGGCCGAGCAGTCGGCGCTGCTGGCACACCAGCACGTCGGCCTGGCCGAGCTGAAGCGCTGGACGGGCCTGGGGGAACTCTTCGACACCACCTACGTGTTCGAGAACTATCCGGTGGACACCGCCGCGCTGTCGGCGCCCGGCACCGGGCTGCGGATCACCGGCGCGGACGGCCAGGACGCCACCCACTACCCGGTGACCGTCGCCGCGCTGCCGGGCCCGAGCCTCGGTCTGCGGGTGGACTACCGGCCCGAGCTGGTCGACCACGCTACCGCCGAGCGGATCACGGCCGGGCTGCGCCGGGTGCTGACCGCCGTCGTCGCGGACGCCGACCTCCCGGTCGGACGACTGCCGTTGCTCGACGAGGCGACCGGCCACCGGGTGCTCACCGAGTGGAACGCCACCGCCGACGCCACCGCCGACGCGCCGACCGGCACCCTGCCCGGCCTGTTCGAGGCCCAGGCCGCCCGCACACCGCAGGCAGCCGCCCTGGTCGACGGCGAACTCTCGCTGTCGTACCGCGAATTGAACGACCGGGCCAACCGCCTGGCCCACCGCCTGGTGGCGCTCGGGGTCGGCCGGGAGGACGCCGTGGCGCTGCTGATGGAGCGCTCGGCGGATCTGGTCGTGGCGATCCTCGCGGTGCTCAAGGCGGGCGGCTGCTACGTACCGCTGGACGCCCGCTACCCGTACGCGCACCGCAGGCTGATCCTGGCCGACACCGGCGCCCGGGCGGTGGTCACCGACCGCGCACTGCTGGCCGAGGCCGACATGCTGGGCCTGCCGACCGTCCTGCTCGACGAGGAGCCGGCCGACCCGGACGCCACCGATCTCGAACTGGCCATCGCACCAGACCAGTTGGCGTACGTGATGTACACCTCCGGCTCCACCGGCCGCCCCAAGGGCGTGGCGGTCACCCACCGCGACGTCGCCGAGCTGGCCGCCGACCGGCGCTGGCAGGACGGGGCGCACCGGCGGGTGCTGCTGCACTCCTCGCACGCCTTCGACGCGACCACCTACGAGCTGTGGGTGCCGCTGCTCACGGGCGCCACCGTGGTCGTGGCCCCGGCCGGGGCGCTGACCCCGCAGGAGTACCGGCGGGTGCTGGCCGAGCACCGGGTGACCGCGCTGTGGGCGACGGCCGGTCTGTTCGCACTGATCGCCGAGGAGTGCCCGGAGGCGTTCCGGCCGGTCCGGGCGGTGCTCGCGGGCGGCGACGTCGTGTCCCCCGCCGCCGTCGCCCGGGTGCTGGCGGCCTGCCCGGACACCCGGGTGGTGATCGGCTACGGCCCGACCGAGACCACCACCTTCGCCACCTGCGCCGACCTCGACCAGAGCCGGGTCGGCACCGAGGCGCTGCCGATCGGCCGCCCGCTGGCGGGCACCCGGGTGCTGATCCTGGACGCGGCACTGCGCCCGGTCCCGCCGGGCGTGGTCGGCGAGCTGTACGTCGCGGGGGCCGGCCTGGCACGCGGCTACCTGGGCCGCCCCGCGCTGACCGCCGAGCGGTTCACCGCCGACCCGTACGGCCCGCCCGGCGCGCGGATGTACCGCACCGGCGACCTGGCCCGGTGGAGCCCGGACGGCGAGGTGCTGTTCGCCGGCCGTGCCGACCAGCAGGTCAAGCTGCGCGGCTTCCGGATCGAACCGGGCGAGGTGGAGGCCGCACTGACGGCCCACCCCGCGGTGGCCCTGGCCTGCGCCGTCGTCCGCGAGGACCGCCCGGGTGACCGGCGCCTGGTGGGCTACCTGGTGCCGGCCGACGGCGAGCGGCCCGACCTCGACGTCCTGCGCGAGCAGCTCGCCGAGGACCTGCCCGAGTACCTGGTGCCGAGCACGCTCGTCCGGCTCGACGCGCTGCCGCTGACGCCGAACGGCAAGGTGGACCGGCGCGCCCTCCCGGCCCCGGAGGCCGACCCGCGTCCCGCCGGGCGCGCGCCCGCCGACGCGACCGAGCTGCGGCTGTGCGCCCTGTTCGCCGAGGTGCTCGGCCTGCCCGAGGTCGGCGTCGAGGACGACTTCTTCGACCTCGGCGGCCACTCGCTGCTCGCCACCCGCCTGGTGGGCCGCCTCCGTGCCGCGCTCGGCCGAGAGGTGGGCATCCGCGACCTGTTCGAGGCGCCGACGGTGGCCGCGCTGGCCGAGCGCCTGGGCCGGGGGGACAGCGCCGACCCGTTCGAGGTCCTGCTGCCGCTGCGGCCGGACGGCGACGAGCCTCCGCTGTTCTGCGTGCACCCGGGCTTCGGCATCGGCTGGTCCTTCCGCGGTCTGGCCGAGCACCTTCCGGCCGGTCAGCCGCTCTACGCCCTGCAGGCACGCAGCCTGCGCGAGGCGGAGGGCCTGCCGGAGAGCGTGGAGGAGATGGCCGCCGAGTACGTCGAGCGGATCCGCTCGGTGCAGCCGTCCGGCCCCTACCGCCTGCTCGGCTGGTCCTTCGGCGGGGCGGTGGCCCACGCGGTGGCGACGCTGCTGCAGGAGTCCGGCGAGGACATCGAGTTGCTGGCCGTGCTCGACTGCTATCCGGGCACGGCCGTGGCCCGCCCGGACACCGGCGAGCTGCGCCAGGAGCTGCTGTCCACGCTGCTGCGCACCCTCGGTGTGCCCGTCCCGGACGGGGTGCTGACACCGGACCGAGCGGCCGCGCTGGCGGACGCACCGGCCCTGCTGAGCGGGCGTGAGATCGAGGCGATCGTCGACACCTTCGTCCGGAACACGGTTCTGCTGGACAAGTTCACCCCGAAGACGCTCTCCGGCGATCTCCTGTTCTTCACAGCCGATCATGGTCGGTCCGAGACCGCGCCCACCGCCGAGGTGTGGCGGGGTCACTGCACCGGACGAGTGGTCGACACGGCCGTCGCGTGCACCCACCACGACATGACCCGTCCGTCCGCCCTGGCCACCATCGGCCGGCTGGTGACCGCCGCCCTGCGGCGCGACTGACCACTTCTCAGAGAGGAAACACACCCATGGCGAACCCCTTCGAGGACGCGGACGGCACCTACCTGGTGCTGGTCAACGACGAGAACCAGCACTCCCTGTGGCCGGCCTTCGCCGAGGTCCCGGCCGGCTGGACCACCGTCCACGGTCCCGACACCCGGCAGGCCTGCCTCGACCACGTCGAGGCCAACTGGACCGACATGCGTCCCGCGAGCCTGATCCGGGCGATGGCCGAGGCCGGCTGACCTCCGGCCCATGCCGACGGGGAGGCCCGGGCCACCGAGCCCAGGCCTCCCCCGGCCCCGACACCCTTCCGCCCGACCCCCTGCCACCCGACCCACGGATGAGCCGCCCATGCCGCCCTTCCCCGCCGCCACCGCGCCCGCCGACACCTGGACGCGCACCCCGCTGCCGCGCCCGGCGGCCCGGCTGCGCCTGTTCTGCTTCCACCCCGCGGGGGCCGGCCCCTCCCTGTTCCGCGCCTGGCCCGCCGCCCTGCCCGAGGACGTCGAGCTGGTGGCCGTGCAGCTGCCGGGCCGCGAGACCCGGCTGGCCGAGCCCTGTCTGACCACCTACCAGGACGCCGTCACCCGGCTCCACGCCGCCCTGAAGCCCCGACTCGACCTCCCGTACGTCCTGTTCGGGCACAGCATGGGCGCCCTGCTCGCCTACGGCGTCGCCCGCGCGGCCCTTCGCCACGGCGACCACCCGCCCGCGCGACTGCTGGTCAGCGGCGCGGCAGGGCCCGGCTCCGGCCCCACGAAGCCGGGTCGGACGCGCTGGTCCGACGAGGAACTCGTCGCCAGCCTGCGGGAGATGGGCGGGACGCCCGAGGCCGTGCTCGCCGACCGCGAGCTGCTCGGGCTCGTCCTGCCCACCCTGCGGGCCGACTACGCCGTCTGCGACTCCTTCGACGAAACGGCCGGCCCCGCCGGAACGCCGCTCACCTGCCCGGTCACCGTGTTCGGCGGGCTCGACGACACCGTCACCCCGGCGGAGCTCCGCCGCTGGGCCGCCGTCACCACCGGGCCCACCTCGCTCCACACCTTCCCCGGCGGCCACTTCTTCCTCACCGAGGAGTCCGCCGCGAGCGTGCTGGCGACCATCTCGGCCGAGCTGTCCGGCTGACGTCCACCCTTCCCATCCCAAGGACCTCGATTGACCACGACGACCTCCGACGCCGGCCTCGCCACCGCGCTCGCCGACCTCCTCGTCGAACGCGGCTTCTCCCCGTTCTTCGGCACCCCGTGCGGGATCCTGGAGCCCTTCTACGAAGCCCTGGAGCAGAACGCGGGGCTGCTCACCGTGCCGCGCGAGGACGCGGCCATCGGCGTGGCCGCCGGGGCCGCGGCCGCGGGCCGGCTTCCCGTGGTGCTGATGCAGAACTCCGGGCTCGGCCAGTCCGTCAACGCCCTGGCCTCGCTCGTCGTGCCGTACCGCGTCCCGATGCTGCTGATCGTCAGCCTCCGGGGCGTCGACCCCGACCCGACGCCCGAGAACCTGGTGATGGGCCGCCTCACCGAGCCGCTCCTCGACGGGCTCGGCATCCCCGCGGCCCGGATCACCCCGGACCGCGCGGCCGACCAGGTCACCCGGGCCCACCGACTGGTCGCCGAACAGCAGCGGCCCGCCGCACTTCTCGTCACCCCTCAGCTCTTCGGATGGCAAGCATGAACAAGACCACGGCCATCCGCACGATCATCGCGGCCACCACCGACCAGCCGATCGTCTTCACCACCGGCTACTCCTGCCGGATCGCCAAGCACATCGCCGACCGGCCCAACCACTTCTACATGACCGGTTCGATGGGCCTCGCCGCCTCCATCGCCACCGGGATCGCCCTCACGACCGGCGCCACCGCCGTCGCCGTGGACGGTGACGGCAGCGTGCTGATGAACCCGACCTGCCTGGTCACCGCCGGCGCCGTCCCCGACCTCCCCCTCGTCCACCTCGTGCTCGACGACGGCGGCTACGCCTCCACCGGCGGCCAGCGCACACCCGCCGCGCGCACCGACCTGACGGCCTGGGCACGGGCCTGCGGCTACCCGTCCGCCACCTGCACCGACAATCCCGAGGAGCTCACCGAGCTGCTCAAGGCGGCCTTGGCCGGCTCCTCCCCGACGTTCCTCCAGTGCCTGCTCACCGAGCCGGACGACCGCGTCCCACCCCGGATCGATCTCGATCTCGCCGACCACCAAGCCCGCTTCACCCGGCACATCCGCTCCCTCGCACCGGCCGCGGTGGGCTGACGGACCACCCTCGACCGCCCTCCCCTTGCGAGGCCTCCGCGCAGGCTCGATCCTGAATGTGAGGCATGCCCACCGACCACACGGACCGACCGCAGACGGCTGCGGGGCTCGGCCGCCGCGGCCCGTGCAGGGAGCGGGTTCCAGATGAGGCTTGTCGTCGATCTCAACCGGTGCCAGGGGTTCGCGCAGTGCGTCTTCCTCGCCCCGGACGTCTTCGCCCTGCACGGCGACGAGGCGCTGCTGTTCTCCCCCCGCTTCGACGAGGCGCAGCGCGACCGGGTGGAGAAGGCCGCTGCCGCCTGCCCGGTCCAGGCCATCCTCGCCGACTACTCGGACGAGCCGACGAAGGGTGTGGAGCCCCATGTCGGCTGACACGGACGTCGAGGTTCTGCGGCGGGAGGGCCGCATCGTCGTCGTCGGTGCTTCGCTGGCCGGTCTGCGTGCGGCGGAGACCTTGCGGGAGGAGGGTTTCACCGGATCGTTGACGATGATCGGTGATGAGCCGTACGAGCCCTACGACCGGCCACCGCTGTCCAAACAGGCGCTGCTCGGGCGGGCACGGGCCGAGGACACCGCCCTGCCGCGGCGGCGCCGGATCGATGCCGAATGGCGTCTGGGCGTCGCCGCCGAGGGCTTGGACCGGAACGCCAAGCGGGTACGCCTGGCGAACGGGGACACTGTCGCCTACGACCGTCTGCTGATCACCACCGGGACCAGAGCGCGGCCCTGGTTCCACCCGGAACAGGCCGCTCTTGACGGGGTCTTCGCGCTGCGTACGCGCGACGACTCCGCGCGCCTGTACCGGAGGCTGACCGGGGGCGTGTCCCGGGTGCTGGTGATCGGCGCCGGTTTCACGGGCTCCGAAGTCGCCTCCGCCTGCCGGGAGTTGGGCCTCGACGTCACGGTCGCCGAACGCGGCCCCGCACCGCTGGTGGGCGCACTGGGCGGGGTGGTCGGCGAGGCCGCCGGCCGGCTGCAGCGCAGGAAGGGAGTCGATCTGCGCTGCGGCATCAGCGTCACCGCCCTGGAGGGCGACTACGTCGGACGGCTCAGGCGCGCCCATCTGTCCGACGGCTCGGCGATCGAGGTGGAGGTGGCGGTCGTCTCGCTCGGCGCCGTCCGGAACACCGACTGGCTCGCCGGCTCCGGGGTGGCCGCGGGCCCCCGGGGGATCGCGTGCGACGCCGGGTGCCGGGTCTTCGACGTCAACGGCATCGTCACCGACGACATCTACGCCGCCGGTGACGTCGCGCGCAGCCCGCACCCGCTGTTCGACTACCAGTTCCTGTCGCTGGAGCACTGGGGCAACGCGGTCGAACAGGCCGGGACCGCCGCCCACAACATGATCTGTGCGGGCCCCGAGCGCCGTCCCCACCTGTGGCTGCCGATGTTCTGGTCCTCCCAGTTCGGCGTGAACATCAAGTCCGTGGGTGTGCCCTCGCTGGGCGACCAGCTGCTCGTCGCCCAGGGGGCGCTCGCCGAGGACCGGTTCGTCGCGGTGTACGGCTACCGCGGCCGGGTCATCGCCGCGGCGTCCTTCGACGGAGCCAAGTGGCTGGGGTTCTACCAGCAGCAGATCGAGGCCGCCGCGCCGTTCCCGCCGGAGTACCGCGTGGTCGACCGCCGGACCGAAGCACCGCAGCCGGTCGACCCGGCGTTCCCCGACCCCCACCTGCCCACCCACGGGCCCACCGTCACGCTGACGGGCCATTCCCCGAGCGAGCGGCGTGTCGAGTTCGTTCCGCCGCATGCCTGACCAACGGCCCTGTGCCGCCCGGAGCCCTCAGGAGACACCATGACGCTCGGTAGCATCTCCGCGCAGATCGCCGACTACGCCAATCGAGCCGATCCGTACCCGCTCTACGCGGAACTGCGCAAGACACCGGTCCGGCGGGAGGACGACGGCACCTACCTGGTCAGCACCTACTACGAGGTGCGGAGCCTGGCCAACGACCCGCGGCTGAGCAACGACACGAGCAACCGTCCGGCCGGCTACGCCCGTATCGGGCAACCGGCGGCGGAGACCGGCCTGCCGCCCAGCTTCATCTTCACGGACCCGCCCGTACACGACCGGCTGCGCGACACCGTCAACCGGCCGTTCGGTCCTCCGCACAGCCCCAGGTTCCTCGACGGCCTGCGCGGAGAACTGGCCGGGGTCGTCACCGAGCTGCTCGACGCCTTCGACGGCAAGGACGAGGTCGACATCGTCGAGGACTTCTCCTACCCCCTCCCCGTCACGGCCATCTGCAAGGTCCTGGGCGTACCGCGCGAGGACGAACGGCGCTTCCACGACTGGGCCGACGCCCTGACGTCCGCACTCGATCCCCACCCCGGCGGCGACAACGGCCAGGGAAAGGCGCAGCGGGCACGCCAGGACATGGGCGCCTACCTGTCCGACCTGATCGAGACCAAACGCCGCCACCCCGGCCCCGGGATGCTCAGCGCGCTCGCCCCCGAAACCGGTCCCGGCGGCAGCATGACGCCGGCGGACCTGGAGGCCACCGCGGTGCTGCTCCTGGTCGCCGGCCACGAGACCACCGTCAACCTGATCACCAACACCACCCTCACGCTGCTGCGCCACCCGGACGTCCTCAAGCGGTTCCAGAAGGAGCCGGGCCTGGTCGTCCCGCTCATCGAGGAGGTGCTGCGGTACGAGCCCCCGGTCCAGTTCGTCACCTGGACCACCGCCCTGGCCGACATCGACATCGCCGGCACCACGATCCCCCAGGGCTCGCCGGTCTGGCTCATGCTGGCCGCGGCCAACCGCGACCCCAAGCGCTTCAAGGACCCCGACCGGTTCGATCCCGACCGCAAGGACAACCAGCACCTGGGCTTCTACACCGGCATCCACTACTGCTTCGGTGCGCCGCTCGCCCGTATCGAAGCACAGCTCGCTCTGCCCGAACTGTTCCGCCGGGTCAGATTCTCCCGGCTGCTGGAGGACCCGCCGCCCTACCGCACCAACGCCGTACTGCGCGGCCCGCGCCACCTTCCCGTGGCGATCGAGGGCCTGACGGCTTGACGCGGTGGAGCGGTTCGTCCTGCCGTGACCCCGACGCTGCCGGGGCCGACGACGAGGAGTGCCATGACTGCACCGGCGAGCACCGCCGCTGATGTCCTGGTGATCTTCGGCATCACCGGAGATCTGGCCAGGAAGATGACCTTCCGGTCCCTGTACCGCCTGGAGCGCCGCCGGTTGCTCCGGTGCCCGATCGTCGGCGTGGCCCGCCAGGAGTGGTCCGCCGCGACCCTACGGGAGCACGCCCGCCGCGCCATCGAGGACGCCGGCGAGACGATCGCCGAGGAGGTGTTCCAGCGGTTCGCGGAGCGCCTGTCGATGGTCTCCGGCGACTTCGGGGACCCGGGGACCTATGACCGCGTCGCCCGGGCGATCGAGGCCCGGCGGACTCCGGTCTTCTACCTGGAGATCCCGCCGTCGCTGTTCGGCCGCGTCGTCGAGGGCCTGGCCGGTGCCCACCTCACCGATCGGGCCCGGGTCGTCGTGGAGAAGCCGTTCGGCCACGACCTGGCGTCGGCCCGGGCGCTGAACGCCCAGCTGCGCAAGCTCCTGGAGGAGCGGCAGATCCTCCGCATCGACCACTTCCTCGGCAAGGAACCGTCGCTGGACATCCTGTTCCTCCGGTTCGCCAACTCCATCTGGGAGCCGCTGTGGAACCGCGACCGGATCCAGTGCGTGCAGATCACCATGGCCGAGGACTTCGGCGTGGCGGACCGGGGCAGCTTCTACGACCCGGTCGGGGCGCTGCGCGACGTCGTGCAGAACCACCTGCTCCAGCTCATCGGGCTGTTCGCCGCCGAGCCGCCGAGCACCTCCGCCGACGGACTGCGCGACAAGCGGGTGGAGGTGTTCCGGGCCATCCCGGCGGCGGACCCGAGGCACTACGTCCGCGGCCAGTACGACGGGTACCTGGACGTGCCGGGGGTGAGCCCGCACTCGCGGACCGAAACCTACGCCGCGCTGCGGCTGGAGATCGACAACTGGCGCTGGTCGGGCGTCCCGGTCTTCATCCGGGCCGGCAAGGCCCTCCCGGAGCGGGTCACCGAGATACGGGCCGTCTTCAGGCAGCCCCCCGGGCTCGGGTTCGCGCCGACGTTCGCGCCCGACCCGAACGAGCTCGTCCTGCGGATCGATCCCGACCCGGGTATCGACCTGATCGTGCAGGCCAAGCAGCCCGGCGCCCAGGCGACCCGGACGGTGGACCTGTCGCTGATCTTCTCCGAGGAGCTCGGAGAGGCACCGGAGCCGTACGAGCGGCTGCTCGGCGACGCCATGGAAGGGGATTCCAGCCTCTTCACCCGGGAGGACAGCGTCGAGGAGACATGGCGCATCGTCCAGCCGCTGCTGGACGACCCGCCCCCGGTGGAGCCGTACGAGCCGGGGTCCTGGGGGCCGGCCGGCGCGGACGAGCTGCTCGTCGGCCACCCGCGTTGGCGTGACCCCTGGCTCCACTCACGCTGATCCCCGCAGGAGCGTGCGCAGCGTGGTGAGGCAGGCGGCGATCGCGGGGTCGTGTGCCGTGTCGTGGCGAACGGCGATCTCGATCGTGCGGGCGAGGGTGCCGTCGGTCACCGGTCGCGCGATCAGCGCGGGCGGTAGGTCTGTGGCGGCCATGCGGGGAATCAGGGCGGTGTGGCCCGCGCTCCCGGCGAGAGCGATCATGGCGGAGAAGTCGGTGCAGATGTTCCTCACCTGGGGAGTGAACCCGGCTGACCGGCAGGCCTGGAGGACGGCGTCTCCGCACGCGGTCTGCGCCGGGGCCGTGGTCCACGGTGTGTCCGCGAGTTCCCGCAGGGCGATGGGAGAGCCGGCCGACAGGGCCGCGGGGTGGTCGCGGGGCAGGACGGCGACCAGGGGGTCGGTTCGCAGCGTCCAGGTTTCCACGCCCACGGGTGGGGACGTGGCCAGGTTGTCGTACCGGTAGACGAGGGCGAGGTCGGCACGGCGCTGGAGCAGCAGTCGTACGGCGGCCTCGGGCTCGGCCTCGGTGATGTGGAGCTGCACATCCGGACAGGTCTCTTCCAGTGCCCTGCCCAGCGGTGCGGCCACCGAGGCCAGGGCACTGGGGAAGCAGGCGAAACCGAGGGGGCCAGCGGGCTTCTCGGCCTCGGTGTGCAGCCGGATGCGGGCGCGCTCCAGAGCCGCGAGCACGTGCTCGGTGTCCCTGTTCAGCCGACGGCCCGCGGCCGTGAGGTGGATGGAACGGCCGGTGCGCTCCAGCAGGCGGGTTCCGGTCTCCTCTTCCAGCAGCCGCAGCTGCTGCGAGACGGCGGAGGGCGTGACGCCGTGGAGATCGGCCACGGCGGTCACCGTGCCGTGCACCTCCAGGTCACGGAGCAGAACGAGTCGTCGCACATCGAGCATCAGTCCATCTTAAAGACGAGTTGTAGGAGATGTAGCTGGACACGGGGGCACGTCCCCGGAGACCCTGGCTGCTCCAGCCCAGACCCCGAGCAGTGCCAGGAGAGTTCCGTGCGTGCCACCGTGATCCACGGCCCCAACGACATCCGGATCGAGGAGGTGCCGGATCCGGTCGTCCGGCACCCCACCGACGCGGTCGTGCGGGTGGTGAACGCCTGCATCTGCGGCAGCGACCTGTGGGCGTACCGCGGCGTGGCCACCCGGACGGCGGGCCAGCGGATCGGGCACGAGTTCCTCGGCATCGTGGAGGCGGTCGGCTCCGAGGTGCGGGACTTCCGCCCCGGCGACTTCGTGGTCGCCCCGTTCGTCTGGTCCGACGGTAGCTGCGACTTCTGCCGCGAGGGCCTGCACACCTCCTGCCCGCAGGGCGGCTTCTGGGGCGAGGTCGGCTCCGACGGCGGCCAGGGCGAGGCGGTGCGGGTGCCGTTCGCCGACGGCACCCTGGTGCAGCTGCCCAAGGAGACCGCCGGCGAGGAGAAGCTGCTGCCCGGTCTGCTCGCGCTGTCCGACGTGATGAGCACCGGCCACCACGCGGCCGTGACGGCCGGCGTGCGTCCGGGCGCCACCGTCGCGGTGGTGGGCGACGGCGCGGTCGGCCTGTGCGGCGTGCTCGCCGCCCGGCGGCTCGGCGCGGGCCGGATCATCGCGCTGGGCCGGCACGAGGCGCGCACCGCCATCGCCCGCGCCTTCGGCGCCACCGACGTGGTCGCCGAGCGCGGCGACGAGGCCGTCGAGGCGGTCAGGGAGCTGACCGGCGGCCAGGGCGCCCACGCGGTGCTGGAGGCCGTCGGCACCGAGGAGTCGATGCGGACGGCGATCTCGATCACCCGCGACGGCGGCGCGGTCGGCTACGTGGGCGTGCCGCACGGCGGCAGCGCCGGCATCGCCATCGGCCAGATGTTCGACCGGAACGTGTCGCTGCGCGGCGGTGTCGCCCCGGCCCGCGCCTACATCCCCGAGCTGCTGCCGGACGTCCTGTCCGGCGCGATCGACCCCGGCCTGGTCTTCGACCGCACCGTCGACCTCGACGGAGTCCCGGACGGCTACCGGGCGATGGACGACCGCACCGCGCTGAAGGTCCGCGTCGCCTTCTGACGTCCCGCCACACCCATGGCGCCCCGGGGCGGTGCCGCACACGAGGCACCGCCCCGGGCACCCGCTCCACCCTGGTCCTCCGTTCCGAGGAGAGTTGCATGAAGATCGTGATCGCCGGCGGCCATGGCCAGATCGCCCGGCGCCTGGGCCGGATGCTCGCGGCTCGCGGCGACAGCGTCATCGGAATCGTCCGCGACCCGGACCACAGTCGCGACCTGCTGGCGGACGGCACGCAGCCCGTGGTCCGTGACCTCGAGCGGGCGTCGCGCGAGGACGTCGCCGCGGTCGTGGCCGGGGCGGACGCCGTGGTCTTCGCCGCCGGGGCGGGGCCGGGCAGCGGGGCTGCCCGCAAGCACACCGTCGACCACCAGGCCGCCGTCCTCCTCGCCGAGGCGGCGCTGCGGGCCGGGGTGCGCCGGTACGTGATGGTCTCCACCCGCGGCGCGGGCAGTCCGCCCCCGGCACAGGCCGACGACGTGTGGGCGGCCTATGTGAACGCCAAGACCGCCGCGGACGAGCACCTCATGGCCCAGGACCTCGACTGGACCGTCCTGCGGCCCGCCGCCCTGACGAACGAGCCGGGCACCGGCACGGTCCGCCTCACCGCGGAGCGCAGCATCGGCGAGGTCACCCGCGACGACGTCGCCCGGGTCCTGGTCGCGCTGCTCGACACTCCTGCCACGGCAGGACTCGTCCTGGAACTCGCGGCCGGCGAACACCCGATTCCCGCGGCGGTGTCGCGCGCCGCGCAGGAGCGCACGGGCATGCCGCGGTAGCGGCAGCGGCAGCCCTGCGTCACACGAGTCGCCGACACACCCGAGGCCTTTGTAGGATCCCCATGGATTGGCGGCTCCGGGGGCGGAATCCGTCGCTGGCACACAGGGGAACGGGAGCCGTCATGGTGTCCGTGGGAGAGCGACTGAGCACTGCGCGCGTCCGGGCGTTCATCGGCCGGGACGAGCAACTCGAGCGCTTCGGGGAGGCTTTGACCGGTGATCCGCACGCGCCCTTCGCCTTCTACGTGTTCGGGCCGGGCGGCATCGGGAAGTCGACACTGCTGCGTCATCTGGCGGACCACGCCCGTGCGGCGGGCCGACCGCTCGTCGAACTCGACGGCCGCTTCGTCAGCCGGGACCCGGCCGATTTCGAGCGCGCGGCCGGCCCTTTCCTGACCGTTCCCGGCACGGTGTTGTTCGTGGACTCCTTCGAGCACTGCCAGTGGCTGGAGAGCTGGCTGTGGCACCGCTTCCTGCCCCGCGCCGCGGACGGCACCCTGGTCGTCCTGGCCGGCCGGCTCGCTCCGCAGCCGCAGTGGGCCGCCGACCCCGCCTGGTCCGAACTCCTGCACGTGACCGAACTGGACCCGTTCTCCGAGGAGCAGGCCCGCAGCCTGCTGGTCGCGGCACGGATCCGGCCCGAGCTGCGGGAGCGGGTGCTCCGCTTCGCCGGAGGCAAGCCGCTGGCGCTGTCCCTCGCGGCAGCCGCGGGATCGGCGGGCTGCGGCAGGGAGGAGATATGGGGCTCTTCTGCTCCATCTGTGGGTCGCTGAGGAGCGCCTGATGCAGTACACGCCGTCCCCTGTGCAGATCTTGAGGTGTCGAGACTCGTGATCTGGGGTGCAGGGAGAACGGCGTGCGGTTCACCACGGTATTGAACGCGTTGGTCGGATGCGCGCAGGCGGTTCCACAGGACGTCTGGTTCGAGGAGAGTCGCAGGTCATCGTGGTCGCAGTCCGGCCCAGGTCCCGGGCGCGTCGCAGCTGCGGGATCTGCGGCACCCGCTGCCCGAGGTTCGACGCCGGA